>NZ_JRFE01000017.1 GCF_000756305.1 Myxosarcina sp. GI1 | reverse complement strand
AACTTTAATCTAGAAGTTGCCTCTAACTTTAGTGATGCCGATCTCGACAGCAACCTGACCTATAGTGCGACTCTGGCTGACGACACGGCGTTACCCACTTGGTTAAAGTTCGACCCCACTACGGGAACTTTTAGCGGTACTCCTACCAATGGTGATGTTGGTAGTATCGCCGTTAAAGTTGTTGCCAGTGACGGCGGCGCAATCAACGCTAGCGATGAGTTTAACCTCGAAGTTACCAATACCAATGATACTCCTTATGTTGTCGATCCCATAGAGAGTCAAATCTTAGAGTTAGATCAAGCATTGAATCTGCCAGTCAGCGATGCTTTTGTCGATCCCGATGGCGATCTTCTTTCTTGCACAGCGACACTAGCCGACGGCTCTGCTTTACCTAGTTGGCTGAGATTGGAGCAAGTTCTCAATAGCTATTTCTTCGTCGGTACTCCTAGTCTCGAAGATCTTAACGAACCTCTTGATGTCAAAGTTACAGCTAATGACGGTAATCTAACGATCGCTACTAACTTCACGATTGCCAGAGCTAGCCTTTTTGGCAATAATAGTGGTGAAGCTACTAAGGGGTCTTCTGGAGATGATATTGTTAAAGGCTTGGAAAACAAAGATATTATCTTTGGACGAGGAGGAAACGATTTAATCAACGGTAATGGTGATAAAGATCGCCTTCATGGTAACGATGGCAGTGACGAGCTTAGTGGAGGTGATGAAGCTGATTATCTATCTGGTGGTACAGAAGGCGATCTTCTCTCTGGAGGTAATGGTAATGACTTTTTAGTAGGACTAGAAGGAAATGATACGCTTCTAGGAGGAGCAGGTATAGATGTACTGTTTGGTGGTGAAGGTAACGATTATCTCGATGGTGGTGCGGGAAGCGATCGCCATACGGGATTTTCAGGAACAGATATTTTTGTTTTAAATTCGGGCGACACTGGCAACAGCATTCTTGACTTTGAAGATGGTATCGATTTGATTGGGATTAACCTTCTTAGCTTTGGTGCTACGTCAGTACAAGACGTATATGACTCAATTTCTCTAAATGAAGTAAATGGCAATACACAAATTTTCTCTGGCAGTGATTTGTTAACTACAGTTTACAGAATTAGTCCCGCTCAATTAACTTCTGCTGATTATAGGGAAGCTTAATAGAACCAGATAACTTGAATTGAAAAAAATCGCAGCTATCCTCTCAACTTTTTCTCAAGTTTCAATCAATTAGCAAACAAAAATAATGAACAGCACAAAAATCAAAAAAGTAATAATTTTCACGGGTCTAACAGTAGCCTACACGATAATTTTTCAGCATAGCGTTCGTGCGTTTCAGTTTACTTTTGACGAAGCTAGTAGCGATGTAGCCAACGGAACTTATGTCTATGACATTAACCTTGAAGATGGTGAATCATTAAGCAGCACAGATCCAGCTAACGATCTCAATGTATACAATTTAGCGGAAGTAACAAATGTTTTCACCGATTCGGCAGGTCCATATACCTTATCGGAAGATGGTGGTTTTGACGAGATTTCTGCTAGTCTTACAGTAACAAATGAAGATTATTCTACAACAGACAACATAGTTACCATTGAATCGACTATTACTACCCCTGGACCAATTGATTATCTGGGCAATTCAGAAGGTGGTGCGACTCCGAGCTATACAGGTTCGACTTTAGGTCCTTCCGTTCAAGCGGTTCCTTTTGAATTTTCACCTAGTCAAGGTTTATTCTTAGTTGCGGGATTTTGGGGATTATTTTACTATCGAAAACATCGCAAAAAAAGAATTGCTAACCAAGAGCTTGTCAGTGAAAATAACTAAATCTTTGCGGCAATCTCCTCTATACCAAATCAACTTTTCAAAGTTACACTTAATTGTAATTGGTAAAACAAAAACCAGAGCTATAGACTGCTCTGGTTTTTGTTTTTTTAGCTTGAGACTTAAGCTTGTGCCGTTTCCTCACTAGCTTCAGTTTCTTCAGCAGATTCTACAGGAGTATCCAACTCTTCCTCTCCAAGTACAGTTTCTTCCGTTTCGGGTTCGGGTTCGGTAATAACAGTAGGAGTGACCACAGAAAGTACAGTACGCTTAGGATCTTCAATTACCGTAGCTCCTTCTGGAAGAGTCAGTTCGCCTACGTGTAAGGTTGTACCAACTTCAAAACTAGAAATATCTACCTCAATTGATTCGGGAATACTATCTGCTCTACAGCTGATGTTCAATTCAGTAATAACCTGTTCTACAACTCCACCTTCTTGTGCGCCTATAGCTTCACCAACCAAATGAACGGGTACGACAATTTCTACAGTTTGTTTGGCAGAAACGGTAAAGAAGCTGAGATGATAGAGAGTTTTTTTCCAGGGATGAACCTGTACTTCTCTAATCAAAGCTTTACCAGACCAAGAAATATCGGGAACTTTCAAATCTACCAAAGTATTGTTAATTGCTGCATCTTTTAATAAAGTTTCAGCTTTTTTAGCTGGTATGGTCAAAGATACAGATTCACCACCTTTATGTCCGTATAAAGAGGCAGGAATCAAACCTTCGCGCCGTAAAGCATTTGCCTTAGTGCCTTCTGGTCTGCTTTGACATTCAACTGTAATATTCATAGTTTGTAATGGTAATTAGATGGTTTAAAAATTAAAACTAAACGTTACTAATATAGTGACTAAAAGGCAAAGCTAATGTCACTTAAAAAATTGCGTTTTCGAGCGCGCTAAATAAATACTGCAAGAGAGTAAAAATTTTAAAACATATCAACGGGAATACCGTTGGCATCAAGCAGAGCGCGTTTGGGTCCGTGAATTGGATCTTCAACAATAATAGTTTGGTCGCGACTGGCACCGACAGAAACTATGGCAATTGGAACTTTCATAATTTCTGCCAGAAATTGCAGATAACGCAAAGCTTCTTTAGGCAAATCATCTAAAGAGCGGCACTCAGTAGTAGATTGCCGCCATCCAGGCAGGATTTTGTATACTGGCTCGCAGTTGGCAAAAGCACTGGCATTAGTAGGAAAATGATTGCAAATAACGCCATCAATCTTATATGCTACACAAACTTTAATTTCTTCTAATTCGTCTAGAACATCTAACTTGGTAATCGCCAGACAATCTAAACCATTGATGCGAACTGCATAACGACCGATAACAGCATCAAACCAACCGCAACGCCGACGACGACCTGTAGTAGTACCAAATTCCGCACCGCGATCGCACAATAAATTGCCGATGTTACCGTTTAATTCGGTTGGGAAAGGTCCTTCACCGACGCGAGTAGTATAAGCCTTAGCAACGCCAATAACGCGGTCTATAGTGGTAGGTCCTACTCCCGCACCTACACAAGCTCCTCCTGCAATTGGATTAGAAGAGGTAACGTAAGGATAAGTACCGTGATCTAAATCGAGTAAAGTTCCCTGCGCTCCTTCAAAAAGAATGTTTTTTTTCTCTTGTACTGCCTGGTAAATTTTGAGAGAACTATCGACTACGTGAGAACGCAAACGCTCTGCATAGACTAAGTATTCTTTTATAATGCGCTCTGAATCCAGTGGGGGCAGATTATATAATTTCTCTAAAATTGCATTTTTATAATCAATCGTCCATTTTAACTGCTTGTGTAAATGTTTCGGATTCATTAAATCTAAAATCCGAATTCCAGTTCTTTCTGATTTATCGGCATAGGTAGGACCAATTCCCCTACCAGTAGTTCCAATTTTATATTCACCCCGACTCTCTTCCGAAGCGCGATCGATCTGGCGATGATAGGGCATCGTTACGTGAGCAGTCTGAGAGATGTATAAATTATCTACCGATACGCCCAAAGCCTTAAGCTGGTCTATTTCCTCAATCAACACTTGAGGATCGATTACTGTTCCAGAACCAATAATACATTCTGTATTCGGGTACAAAATACCCGAGGGAATCAAATGTAACTTAAAAGTTTGTCCCCGAACCACAACTGTATGTCCGGCATTAACTCCTCCTTGGGAGCGTACTACTACGTCTGCCGAGCGGCTTAGTAGATCGGTTATTTTTCCTTTTCCTTCGTCACCCCATTGGGCACCGATAACGATAACGTTAGCCAAGGGTTTATTTATAAGCTAAAGTTTACACAAACTATTACTATATTTTTTTATTAGTCAAAGTGTCAAGCAATTTTAAAATATTTTTTAGGCGATCGACAACTAAAGAACCGCACTTTAATAGTCAATAACTAAAGTGCGGTAGATTTACTGAGATTGCCGATCGCTTTATTACGAGCGAACTGCTAGCAATTTTTAATAAAGTCCTGGATTAACGCGCTCTGAACCTTGATTCATCGAGGGAGCAGGTTGGGTAACGATAAATTTATCCAGGTTTGCCTGCAACCGCTCTTTTTGGCGATCGCTCAAGCCAGGAATATCCAGTACATCTTCTACGTTGTTATAGGGAGCGTGTTCTAGAATTTTGCTAGCTAGATTGGGATAAAAACCTCGTAGCTCGCGAAATTCTCTAATATTGCTATTATTTAAATCTAGTTTGCCTCTTTCTAGTTCGAGTCGTTTTGCATCAGCAGCATTGACACGTTCGGCTACTAGCGAGGGAGTGCGCCAATTTAACAAATTTAATTCACTCGCTTGAGCTTGGTTAATTCCCGTCAATCCCCACGAACTAACAATTAGTAGTAAGCCAGCAATGATACCGATTAGTTTCTTCATTAACTAAATTCCTCCTGTTCTCAATATATTTTACTTATAGAGTTAGTATTCTATCTCTACAGCCTTAACGTTCTTGTTATTCGTTATTGTCTTTGGATGGTTGTCAAGTCCTTAAAGACAAACTTAATCTTATTTAAAGATCGCTTTAATAATTATCATAATTGGTTCGCTCCACTTTTTGAACCACAATTTACTTCCAAAACCAGATATCTGACGAAAAAATTATTCGAGCCTTGCCCAATTTATATTTGTGTTAATCTCGTGTAGTTCAACGACCGCCAGTTTTACTATAGTAAATTGAGAGTTCAAATTAGACGGTAGTATTAGACTGGCAGTTGAATTTATAAAAAGAGAGATTATCATTAAGTGCAGGAGCATTATAAAGTGTGTCTACTTTGAAACCTATAGTTTTTGATTTTCTCTTTTTTGGTAAAAGGGAAAAAGAATTATTTTGAAAACTCCAGTTTTCACTTCACGGACGCGGTTTATTTTTCTTGTGGAGCAAGATTTTAGGAAATTAATTTATTTGAAGATAGAGCCTTTGCAATCAGATGTCTAAAATCGTTATGAACAGTCGTCACAAACAAAGATCGGTACCACAGAAATCACTTGTTAGAGAACTAATTATTTTGTTTGCCTTCCTCGCCATATTTTGGATAGTTGAAATTATTGATGTTTTGGTGTTTCAGGGAAGTTTGGATCGATACGGTATTCAACCCCATAGTTTGACTGGACTACGTGGGATTGTTTTTGCTCCTTTTTTACATGGTGGGTTTGGTCATCTCATCGCTAATTCCATACCATTTTTAGTTTTGGGCTGGTTGACGATGATTCAAGAAACCAGCGACTTTTTTATCGTCACGTTATTGTCGGCAATAGTAGGCGGTATGGGAGTTTGGTTGTTTGCACCTACTGGTTCGGTTCACGTTGGTGCGAGTATTTTAATTTATGGCTACTTGGGCTTTCTTTTGTTCAGGGGATATTTTCAGAAAAACATTCCCTCAATTATTCTGTCGATCGTGGTCTTTTTTGTTTACGGTGGTTATGTCTGGGGTGTTTTACCCTCGCAAATGGGCATTTCCTGGCAGGGACACTTATTCGGCTTTATCGGTGGAATAATTGCCGCTAGTGCGATCGCTAAAGAAAAGAAATACTATAAATAAATCTTTGTGGCGATCGCCTTGAAACACTGCATTTAGCGATCGCCAATCGCAAAACTAATATATGTAATTTTTGTAATTAACTTAGCCGAAGAACAGTATTTACTCGTCATAAGTATCGATAAAAAGATCGATACCTAGTTTAATAAAAGCAGCAAAGAAAAAGGATATAAATAAAGTTATTCCAATTTCTTGGAGTTGCTGTATACTTTCCAAATTGTTAATACGTTCGGCAGAAAATGAATTACAAGCGAATGTTATTAATAGCCCTATTAATGGAAAAATGAATAGAAAAATATTAGAAATAAGTAAGCCACTATACTGAGAAACTCTATTGTTAGAATATTTAATATGAGTTATATCGCCTAAAAATGTATAGAAACTTGCACTAACTATCTCAGCTTGAGCATTATACTTAACTACTACAAATTTGTACTTTCTGAGGCGATCGCGGACAAATTTAATAGGATAGTTTTTTTTATAAAGATAGTTTAGCGGACTGAGTCGCGTTTTTGTAACGCAACCAAGTTATTGCACAAAAAATTCGACCGAGTACTATTACTCCTATTACTTCTACAATAGCCGTCAAAGCGATCGCACCATTACTAAAAGAAATATTAATTTCTGACATATTTTAAACGCTTCTTTCAAAGCCTAAGATCATCCACCACTTATTTTGGCTTTGTAACCCAATTTTGTCAGAGTTTCTAATAACTTTTGTTTGTGGTCACCTTGAATTTCTAAGGTATCGTCTTTTATCGTACCACCACAGCCGCACTGGCTTTTTAGCTTTTTGAGTAATTTGCTCAAAGTTTTCGTGTTATGCTGAAATCCCGTCATTACCGTAACGGTTTTGCCCTTACGACCCGATCGCGTTGCCTGAATTCTAATATCTTGTTTTTCTGGCGGTAAATCGGGAACTGCTCTTTCCATAGCCGAGGAATTATCGGGAGTTCCAAATTCCTGATAAACAATACGATTTTTTCCAGAATTGGGTTTAGCAGCCATTATTTCTTATAAAATACTCTTTTTATACATTAGCAAGCATTGAGAAATGCTATTAAGGGAGTAAAAAATTTATTTATGGTTTTTCAACCGCCGATGACCATGATGGACTTCTTTCGCAAAAGTGCGGGTAAATGGTTTACCGAAAGAAGCGTGCATCACTTTGACGTAGTTGCCGACGAGTCGGGGCAATCTAACCTGATAGTTACTGTAATAGAACCCGACGACCCCAGAGTTAAAGAAGCCTGCGAACTACATGGTTTAGATTTGAGTCTGGCGAAGGGAGGAAGTAGCTTTAGTTGGCAGTCTAACATGGACGATCGCGAACCCAACCCCGATTATGCTGCGGTATTAATTGATGTTCCCGATGACGAAACAGGACTGACGGGTAAATTGATTCGCGACAAAGGTTATGTAGAAGGTTTGCCTGTAATTAGCCGCTACTGGTTTGGCAAAGATGGCGTATTAACAATCGATACCGATTACGATAAGAACCAGGGACAAGAACGCTGTTGGTTTATTACCGATGATTTTCGCGTGCGCGTTGGCACTGTCCAAATGCTTAATGGTATTAGCTTAGTAAGCTATTGTTCCGAACGTCGCTGTGTATCTAGTGAAGTTTTAAAGCAAATGGTGCAAAAACATAAAGAGCGTTTAAACTAAGCTTGCCTTTGCCAAGGACGATAGCGTTGGGCATAATAGTCTAAAATTTGCTCGATTTGCTGTTTGTGGCGATCGCTTAAAGATTGCGGATGTTCGATCCATAAAGCTTCAATTTGACTTTTACTATAATCAAATTCGTTTTCACTACTTAGAGGACGAATAATCAATTCAGTTTGTACGGTTGTCACCTGTCGCAAATGAGCCGCAACTTCTCGATATACTGCTAGAGGTAGTTCGGGATTTACCAATCGATATTTAATTTTGTTTTTCGCGATCGATGATTGCATCCTGTTGACTCCATTGCACTAGCAATTATTAGTATCTGTATAATCTGCCAAGATTCCTATTTTAGCGACCAAAATCATTGCATAATATAAAGATATACTAAGAAGTTAGCTATAGGGGATCGTCAAAAAAAATGCCAAAATTTAATTCCTGCTATGGCGATCGCCATGTTACACCCAAAATTGTAAGCTTAAAAAATTAGTCTAATATGAAAACTGTTTCAGATAGTAAAAGAGCTTTTTATAACCATCACACTCGACCGATTAACTCAGTTTATCGCCGAGTAATAGAAGAATTGTTAGTAGAAATGCACCTGCTTTCAGTCAACGCTGATTTTAACTCCGATCCTATTTATTATCTAGGAGTTGTCACTTCTTTCGAGCGTTTAATGCAGGGATATCAACCAGAAAAAGACAAACAGTCTATATTTAATGCTCTTTGTAAATCTACTGATGGCGATCCCGAAGTATATAAAGAGCAGGCAGGTAGTTTGTTATCTTTAGCTCAAGGTAAAACTTTAGAAGAATTAATCGAATGGTTGGGTAATCCTCAAAGCCAAGAAGGCGGAGAAAACATTGTCGAACCAATTCAAGCAATTGCTAAAAACCAAAATTTTAAATACAGCCGTCCTTTTGGAATTGGACTGTATACTTTGCTAGAAGAAGCAGATTTAGAGTTAATCAAAGACGATAAAAAACGCAACGAAACTTTAGATACACTAGCAGAGAAGCTTAATTTACCCGCAGAAAAACTCAAAAAAGATTTAGAGCTATACCGCAGCAATCTTGAAAAAATGGAGCAGCTGCTCAAAGTAATTGAAGATGTTTTGCAAGCAGGACGCAAACAAAGAGAAAGAAGAGAACAAGAAAAGCAAACAAAAGAAACAGCTACTGAATAATTATTTTTCTAGGTGAGCCAGTCTCACCTTATCAATGAGCAATTATCAATTTCGGGCGGTCAGCAAACGAGCTTCGCGTTTCGCCGTTGCGATCGCAACGGCGGCGGACACAGCCCTTAAAGAGGGCAAGTTGCGCTTGACGCGCTTGGCAGCTTTGCTGCCGTGTCCGCGAGGAAACCTCCGAATTACGCTCTCACAATGAACAGTAAGTAGTTAAGTGTAACTGTTTAGTTTAGCTGTTGAATAAAGAATTTTTCATTGTAGTTCTGCTCTTTGTTTATTGATGTTCCGATACCTGTTGTTCTACTGCCGATAATCGTCCGTCAATATTTCTCACGTCTTCTTTTAGTTCGATTAATAATGTAGCTAGGCGTTCGTAAAAAGGATCGCTCGGTCCAACTGCTTCTCCATTAACTATCGGAGGATTACCCGATCTATTACTAGAATAAGGTTTAGAGTTACTAGATCTGGGAAGATTACTACTCGGCGACTGGCTCAAACGACCGACCTGACTTTCTAATCGATTGATTCTAGTACGCAAACTGCTAATTTCTGAGTTTAAACTTGTATTACTTTGCGCTAAGGCTTGAGGTCGAGAGAGCAAATAAACCCCTATGTATACGCTTATAGCTAACAACAAACTAATAACAGCACGGAAGCGCGATCGCTTTTGAAAAAAATTCATAAACTTGTTCGAGTCTCAAAGCAGATAATTTATTACGCTTGCTCTAGCTCTAGTTTATTTTTTTGACTGTAAATTACTCTTCCATAGAAAGATAGAATTCGACGAAAGAAAAAAAATCGGGATACTTGCGCGATCGCCACATATCCCGATTTTTTAAGAATGTCTCAGCAGTTGTTTTTTTCTAGCTTTAAAACTTTTTTAAAGCGTCAGAGATTGAGCGTCAGTTTCAATTAGCTTGGCTAAATCTTGCAAGAAAGCAGCAGCCTGTGCGCCATAAATAATGCGATGATCGCAGGTGATATTAACTTTCATCTGTCTTTGTACGCCAAACATTCCTGCTTCATTGGCTACAAGTTGGGGACGAGAGCCGCCAATAGCTAAAATCGAGCCTTGTCCTGGAGGTAAAATAGCATCAAAGTTATCTACACCAAACATCCCCAAGTTAGATAAGGTGAAAGTTCCACTATTGTATTCTTCTGGCTGTAACTGTTTGGCTCTAGCGCGGTTTACCAAATCTTTCCAGGTGCGAGACAGAGAATAAATATCTACCTCATCTGCACAACGCAATACGGGAGTAATTAAGCCGCCATCGGGCATAGCTACCGCAACGGCGATATTAATTTCCGAACTGTAACGAATGGCATTATCGCCATAGCCAGCATTAACTATAGAATGCTTTTGTAGAGTCATGGCAACTGCCTTAGCCAGCAACGCCGTCATGGTTACACCTTTGGGTTTGATTTTTTTATACAATTCGTCAAGAGCATCGGTAACGATCGTATAGGTGACATGGAAAATCGGTACTTGCAGACTAGCAGTCATGTTTTGCACTACTGCTTTTTGTAGAGTATTTAGCGGTACAGTTTCTCCTGGTGCGACTCGTTGGGGAACAGGAGCGGGCTGTGGCGCAGTGGTAGGTGCTGGAGTGGGTGTGACTTGACTTTGTTTTTGAGGTACTGCAAAGCTAGTAGCCTCTGGTTGGGGTTGAGAAGTAGTTTTACCTGCGGCTTGTTCGATGTCGTCAGCGACGATGCGTCCGTAAGGACCACTACCTTTTAAACTTTTCAAATCTACCTTAAGCTCTTTGGCAAGTTTTCTCGCTCTAGGAGAGGCAACGAGTCTGCCACTACTACTACCATTACTGCTACTGCTCGCAGGAGTTGGAGCAGGGGTGCTGGCTGCTGCGGCAGCAGGTGGAGTTTCTGGTTGTGGGGTTGATTTGGAGGTGCTGGTTGTACCAGAAGATTTAGCCTGTTGTTGGGCGGTTTCAATTTCGGCTTCGGTTTCGGCAATTAAAGCGATCGCGTCACCAACGGGTGCTTCATTTCCTGCTTCTACTAAAATTGCTGCCAAATAACCTTCATTAAAAGATTCGACATCCATGTCGGCTTTGTCCGACTCGACCACTACCACCGTCTCTCCTTTTTCGACCTTATCCCCAGGAGATTTTACCCATTCGACAATTTTACCTTCGGTCATTGTAGAGCTAAGAGCGGGCATAAAAATATCGTGAATCATGGTAGCAGTCTATTTCCTGAATAATTATCTAATTAACGATCTTAGTTACTGGTTCGATGTGTCTCATATACCGACAATTTTTCCAGTTATCTTAAAAGATCTCGATATATAATGATACCCAATCGTGGCAGTTAGCGTTGTGCTAACTGTGGAGTTTTTCCCGTTAGTCCCGTCATAAATTTCAGGGCAAAAACTTTTAACGGTTTGACATTGTTCATCAACCACAAACCACTGCGACGAATTATTACTATAGGCAACCAGTTGTTAGAAAACATGCGGTCTAATAGATCGGTAAAGCCAAGAACGGCTAGATTTTCTAACTTACGCCAGTTTTGATAGCGTTTTAGTACCTGGCGATCGCCTATATCTCTACCTTGTTGGCTGGCTACCGTAAGAATTTCCGCCAGGGTAGCTGCATCTCTAATGCCCAAATTTAAACCCTGTCCGCCAACGGGATGACAGCAATGCGCCGCATCGCCGACTAAAGCTAGTCGCCGTTCGATATAGCGATCGCACTGCATCAACTGTACGGGAAACAAAAAGCGATCGCTTGTTAGCTGTAAGTTACCCAAAACACCACCCGTATGTCGTTGTAGTTCGGCTAAAAATTGTGTTGCTTCTAGCTGCTGTAAAGCCTTGGCTCTGCCGTGGGGATTAGTCCAGACAATCTGACAGTGATTTTCTGGTAGGGGTAAAATTCCCATTGGTCCTGTAGCGTGAAATTTTTCAAAAGCGATGTCATTCTGTGGTGCAGTATGTTTGACCGTAAACGCCACACAAGACTGCCAATATTTCCAACCGTGAGTTTTAATCTTGGCTAAAGCGCGAAGACGCGATCGCGCACCGTCAGCACCGATAACTAAGTTGGTTTTGATAAACTGCGATTTTCCGTCTATTTTGACTTCTACGGTAGCAGCAGAGTTATTAATTTCTACATCAATAACTTCAGCAGGACATAGCCAGCTAACGTTAGGACAATCTGTGTTGAGATAATTTTGTAGAGCCGTTAAGACGATATTATGCTGCGCGACGTATCCCAAATGCTCTGTATCTAGGTCCTGAGTATTAAATTTCACTGCTGAAATGCGATCGCCGTCTGAAAGATCGATTTGAGAAAATTTACCTATATAGGGAAAAATTTCATCCCATACGCCAATTTTTTGATAAATACGGCTAGAAAGCAGCGAAAAAGCATAAGCCTGTTGTTTGGCTGCAGCTGAGGCTAGAGTTTTGGCTTCAATAATAATTATTTTTAGTCCAGAATCTTTTAAAGCTGAAGCCAAAGTTGCTCCAACAATTCCACCACCGACAATAACTAAATCGGATTCTAAGAAGTTGTGGTTCTGAGGGCGGCTTTGTATTTGTTCGAGAAGCATTAGCAATAATATTTTAAGAAAATGATATATATATTTACATTTTTACATTTTCTTTTATCGTGACGCACCGATCTTTTATAGTTCTTTTTCCTCTTGATAGCGATACGTATTGACATTGTGACACTTATTACTTTCAAGCAATTAACAATGAGCAATTGTTCAATGTAATATTACTGTCCGAATTCCGAACGAGCCTGTTCGACAATTGCCGAGGTTACTTCTTCTAACTCCGCATTACGAGCCAATTCTTCTATACGTTGGCGTGCTTGAGAACGAACGAAGAAAGGAATTTTTTTGAGTTTGTCCCGTGCTTCTGGTGTCCAATACAGATCGTCCATTAGATCGAAGTTATTCATAATGGTGCTTAATTCCAAAGTAAATATCTTTAATCTTAAACTTTAAGATCGTTTAGAGTTGTCGCACTTAGGCAAAATTAACTATCAGAAATCGCTATAACTAAAAAACAAAATGATGCCAAATTAATCTAATTTTCCATCAACCAAACCATTAAAACCGTAAACCTCTCGATTACCAGCGTAAGCCACCAACTCTACTTCTTTTTCGTCTCCTGGTTCAAAACGCACCGCAGTACCAGCAGGAATATTGAGACGCATTCCTTTAGTAGCTTCGCGATCGAATTGTAAAGCCGAATTGACTTCATAAAAGTGAAAATGCGAACCTACCTGAATTGGGCGATCGCCTGTACTTGCTACTCGAATTTTTTTAGTTTCTTTCCCTGCATTGAGTTCGATTTCTCCTTCTGGAGTAAAGATTTCACCTGGAATCATAAGTTACCGTGAGTTGAATATTTTAAAGTTTGTGATGCTGCCTTTTGTAGCTATAAGCTTTAATAATTTCAAACAAAAAACTGATAATTGTTCATTGTTCACTGAATGGGATTGTGTACCGTCACTAATTTAGTACCATCGGGAAAAGTTGCTTCTACCTGAACTTCGGCAATCATTTCTGGGATACCTTTCATTACATCATCGGCAGAAAGTAAAGTTTTACCAAAGCTCATCAATTCGCTTACAGTTTTACCTTCTCTAGCACCTTCTAAAATCGCTGCCGAAATATAGGCAGTCGCTTCGGGGTAGTTTAGTTTTAGTCCCTTATCTTTGCGCCTTTCTGCTAGTAAGGCAACGGTAAAAATAGTCAGCTTATCTTGTTCTTGAGGTGAGAGTTTCATCAGCTTATTGAATTGGCGATCGCAAAATACTATTGTGTAAAAGTATAAAGCAGCATCGCCACAAACTTAAACCGCATCCATTTTGATAACGATAGTTTTTAAGGTGGAGAATCAACTCTTGCCTCTTGCCCAACCCCAAACTCCACCTATATAAACGAACAAGATCTAATTAGATTCTGTTTCTAATTGTTGCCGCGCTTTTTCCCATCTTTCTTCTGCTGTTGACATTACCTGTTCTAATTTTTCGGTTATTTCTCCTGGATACTCTTCTAGAACCCTGGTAGAAAAAGACATCCGATTTTTGTATTCGTCAATTTGTTTGATGACTACTTTGATTTCCTGCCCGACTTTGAAAAGGGTAGTTAGAGCTTCGATATGGGTATTACTTACTTCGCGGATGTGCAGCAAACCCGTTACGCCGCCGATATCGACAAATACACCATAAGGTTTGATGTTGACAATTTTTCCCGTTATTAATTCTCCTTCACCAATTTTAGTCATGGCCACGGCGCGCATGGCATCTCGTTGTGAGAGGACTAACTTTCTCTGTTCGGGATTGACCTCTAAAAAAGTAGCGGTTAGTAGTTGTCCTACAAGAGATTCAAGATTATCTCGTTGTTGCAGGTGCGATCGCGGAATAAAGCCTCTGAGTCCTTCTACTTCTCCCATAATTCCGCCTTTATTAACTCCTGTGACCCTCATTTGTGCAGATTTACCGCTATCGGCAATTTCGGCTACCCTCTCCCAGGCTTTGTCAATCTCCATTTGACGGACAGAAAGAGTAACTTGTCCATCGGAGTTTTGTTCTCTAATGATGACAAATTCTCGTTCTTCATTGAGAGGTAAAACCTCGGCTAAATTGTCTACTGTTTCTAAAGCAGCTTCTCTAGCGGGAACAAAAGCAGGAGATTTACCGCCAATATCTACATAAGCACCTTCAGGAGCGATTTGAATTACTGTTCCTCTTATTTTTTGCCCCTTAGCAAAATCATAATCGTATTGTTCGAGGGCGTTAGCAAAATCTTCCATAGAGAAAGATTGAGAGGATTTGGCAGAAGTAGAATCGGAATTCATGTTAGTTAGGTTATTCAATGTTGGCTTATTTCAAAAATTCTTTGAGTTGAGAATTCTTAAATTCGGCTAAATAAGTCTAACACTTTTCCCCAAGCATCTTCTGCTGCTTCTGGATTATAACTATCGCGGCGATCGCACATAAAGCCGTGAGTTGCGCCTTTATAGCGAAATATTTTATGGTCAATATTTTGGGCTTGTAATTCGGCTTCGATTTGCTCGGTTTGTTCGTTGGGAATTAAAGGATCTTCCGTGCCAAAAAAAGTATAAATAGTTCCTGTAATATTTTTAGTTCGACTTATAGTAGGTTGTTCTTCTCCAGGACACCAGGTAGCGATTTGTGCGCCGTAAAAAGAAGCAGTAACTCTCACATCGGGTAAAGTTGCGGCTAGATAAACCACATGACCACCATAGCAAAAACCGATCGTACCGACTCTGCCAGATTTTATATTGGGCAAGGTGTAAAGATAATCTATGGTGGCTTGAATATCGCTTAGTAACTCTGTAGCTTTAGTTTGGTTTTTATACTTTCTGCCAATTTCCATATCTTTGTCAGTGTAACCCGTTTCAAAGCCTGGCGCTTGTCGCTGATAAATTGCTGGCGCGATCGCAATATATCCTTCTTTGGCAATTCTTTCGGTAATATCGCGAATATGGTCGTTTACGCCAAAAATTTCTTGAATCACCACAATACCAGGATAAGTTCCTTCTGCTTCTGGCTTTGCTAAATAGGCATCGATAGCCACATCTGCATTATTAATTTTGACGGATTCAGTAGAAATTGCGGTAGTCATTAATTTAATCTTATATTTCCTCTTGCTGTCTAAATTTTAGAGCGATTGTAGTCCCGAACTCAGCTAAGATCCCTTTTTTTATTGTTAATTAAGAATTTAAATTCAATCTGGTATCCAACCGCACTGCAAACAAAATAAGTTTGGAGTAGCGTTTATAACCATGCTGGTGTCAAAGCGTTGGCACTAAAGAAGCGATCGCGCTTTGGTAATAACTCGATACGAAATTACTTCAACCCAATCTTGGAGATGCGCTCTAAGTGGACTTATGAATGCTTTAAACTTAACCGTCGAACAAAATAGTTCTCAAAACCAACCTGCCCTAGAAGACTATAGCCGACTCCAAGATTTTCTCGATATACTGCAACTATTAATTCGCGAACCATCTGTTGTTGGTAGTGAAGACTCTTTTTTTCGGGTACTTCGTCGAGAATTAGAAGAACTCAACATAAATGTTAGTTACTATCATGGGGTTCTGGTCGCTCAGGGTGACAAACCTCACGATTTAATTCTCTCTGCACATATCGATCGCCACGGTTTATTGTGTACGGGTGCTAATGAATTTCAATATGCAGCCTTTGTTGCCAGCAATCGTGCCGATTTGAGTGGTGACTCGGTTTCCGAACAGATGATGCGTACCATCGAAAATCGCTTTCAAGGACAACCAGTACAGGCGCATCTACCCTATACGGGAACCTATTTAGGTCAAGGATACATCAAACATACTTATATTTGCCCTGCCAGAAACAATTTAATTTTTGAGTTAGACGGTTTGGATTTCTTGCAGCCTGGTACGCCAGTCTCATTTCTCGATCGCCTGAAGATAGAAAACGGCTGTATTTCTGCTCAATTAGACAATGTAGTCAGTGCGGCGATAATAATTTATTTATTTAAAACTGGTTTTCCAGGTACGGCATTATTTACAGCACAAGAAGAAGCAGGCAAAAGCTGGCGGTATGCTCTATCTTGGTTTCAACGTCAGCAATTAAACACACAACGTCTATTAGTTCTAGATACCAGTCCCTATCCCACTCGCGAAGCGGCAGAAATCCAGCAAGTGGTGCTGCGTCGTCAAGATGCTAATGGAGCTTTTGCGGACGAACTGACATCGGAAATACAGCAAAAGTGCGAAAATTTGGGCATTACCTATACTTTTAAAGATGCCTATATCGAGGCTCAAAACAAAGAACGCAGCAAGCCCCTTTCTCTCGGTCGTACTGAGTTAGGTAGACTGGTAAGCGCGTCCGAAGGACAGATTAACGGGACTACCTTACAAATCCCTACTACTGGTTATCACACTCCCAATGAAACTGCTTCCCTCTCTTCAATTGCTGGAGTAATTGAGTTATTAGAAACGTATATTGACTGATATCTTATTGAAGTTTTCTTATTCGTTTGCTCGATAAGATTTTTAACTGTTAATCAACTCATAGAGATAGGCAAAACTAGATCGGGATTAATAATTAGCGACTCTGAGTTTGATAGCAAGCGGAGTAAAGTAACTGTTATTCCTTCTAGCACCAACCCAAAAAAGGAGGTGCTAGAATTTAAGTTACTGCAACCGAGCAAAATGGATTGGATAGAGACAGCATAATTATAGCTATCGAACCCGCAATATTTGATAAAGAAAGGCTGAAAAAATATTTGGGCAATTTAGAACCAGAATTATTAATTGAAGTTAAGCAAAAATTAAGTATTTACTTAAACTTACTGTCAATTAGTGAAAGTTAACGATATTTAGATACGGTCTATCCTGCCATCGATCGCCCTTGAGCTTCGGGTAAAGGTTCGGGTTTGACGGTTATATCAATACTTTCATTTTGCCGCTCAATTTCTAGCTGTAAATTGCGATCGATGCCATTTTCATCCAACAATCTTTGCAAAGTCTCGGCTTTAGTTACCGTTTGCTGGTTTACGGCTTTAATAATATCTCCTACCTGTAGTCCTGCTTTAGAAGCTGGAGAATTCCCAGAAACAGTCATAATTAAAATACCGCGATCGCTGGTAATATCTAACTGACGATTAAAAGACTGGTTAAATCTCTGCTTAATTTCGGGTGTCAGAGAAACCATTTCAATGCCGATGTATGGATGTTCGACCTTGCCGTAGTCAATTATCTGTCTGGCTATTCTACGAGCGGTGTTGATAGGAATAGCAAAACCCAACCCTTGTGCGCCACCAATAATGGCACTGTTGACGGCAATAACTTCTCCGTTGGCATTTAATAATGGTCCTCCAGAATTACCAGGATTGATCGCCGCATCGGTTTGTAAAAAACCAATTCTTTTATCGGGAATGCCAATATCGCGACTAAAACGATTGGTCGCGCTGATTACCCCTACCGTTACGGTTTCTTGTAAACCTAAAGGATTGCCAATAGCGATCGCCCATTCTCCCTGCTGCACCAAATCTGAGTCGCCAATGGTTACAGCAGGTAAGAATTCTGGCGACTCTACCTGAATTACAGCAATGTCAGTAATGGGGTCTTTGCCCAATACCCTACCGTCGAGAAGAAGTCCATCTTGAAAAGAAACTGTTACTTTGTCGGCGCGATCGACTACATGAGCGTTAGTTACAATCAAACCGTCAGTATCGATGACAAAGCCAGAACCTACACCTTGTAAAGTTGGTGCGGTTCTGTTACCAGGAGATCTGCCAAAAAATGGTAAAAATACGCCGTCCAAGCTACGGGAAACGTTAATCTGCACTACCGCAGGTTCGACATTTTTAACCACTGAAGTAACAAAATTATTCAGTTCGACGGGGGTAGGAATCGTACTACTATCACCTATAACTTCCGCCGCAACTGTCGATGGCTCGATAACCAGCAACCCAACTGCGAATGTGAACGCGATCGAGTAAAGAATCGCTTGTTTTATTAATTTTTTTAGTCTGACAGTTAGGTTTTTAAAATCGAGTTTCATCATCAAAATAGTTAGTTTGAGCGATCGCAATGTCTGTGATTGGTAAGTCTGCCTAGCTAAATTGACACAAAAATAACCCCCGATTCATCTTACGGAGGTAGTAAAATTTTAATAGCGCGATCGCTATTCTTTAGTTATCCAGTCAAACATCACAAAAGAGCTAACGCTACCGAAAAAATGCGCTCCCAAAATATTGACATTAGCAAAAATCAATAGCAAATCTAGAGTTCTGACAACTTTTTCCCGTTCGTAGACAGCCACTGATTGGGGTTTGGCAACTGCTTTAGCCAGTGTAGCAACGGTACTGATTTCTGAAGCCAAAAACGCCAATAACAGTCCTGCTAAGCTTACTATCAGACCTATACGCAATACTCTTACTATCTCTTGTCGTTTGGGGTGCAGGCTAGGATTAGGATTTTGCAAGCGTTTGGCTAAACGAGAATAGCGTAATGCCCAATATACTCTAAATCCCACGCAAACAATCGAGCACAAGGAGAAAAATAAACTCAAACCAATAACGGCACTATTAGTTTCGCTGAAACTACGGCTAAAAATTGTCAATAGTAAAATAATGCCCGATACAGCACCCAGAAATAGATGTATCCAGTAGCTGATTCTTGCCAACAGACGAAAGCGATTGGCAAATTCTTGTTTACTCGGTACTGAAGTTCTAGATCTTAAATTATCTTGCATTTCAAAAAAAGTATTTCAGCTATATAATAGTCAATGATTAATAGTCTTACTCAATTTTAGTAAGATGCGTGTTTTTTTATTGTCTTCACCTAAAATTCTACACTTCAATTATTTAAGCGAAGCTATATTAATATCTTGCTGCTTATATTATCAAATTACTTTAGCTATTTTCTCTATCTAAATAAAGAATTGTTTTTTGCCATAGTAGTACTTATAGCCAGTTTTTGCTGAATACATCTTTCCTTCAATTAGATAAAAACAGATAAAAAAACTTTCTATTTTATTTCATAGTGACTAGTGAATAGTGACTAACGACTAGTACTTAAATTATTCATTCATGTTTTTGTAGGTAGCTACTGAAGATGGCGAAATGCGATTGAGATAGCGGAAAATCCAATATTTCAAAACCGTATCTAAAATCACGGGAAAAGTAGCAATAAATAAAAAGTTAAAGTCACGGTTTTCTGGCAAACCTAAATGTCGAGAAATACCTTCGAGAATAACTTCCCATCCGTGAGGAGAGTGATAGCCCACAAACATATCTGTCAAAAGAATTATTAAAAAAGCTTTAGCACTATCACTCAAACCATAAGCAATTTCATCGATAAAAGACTTAATAACTAATATTTCTCGCTGACAAAAATAAATAATTGCGCCAAAAGCTAGTAAAGAACAAAAATCTGCAAAAATATTACCGATCGCGTTAATGCCTGAATTGCGATAGTCAGCAGCTATTTCTTCTGCTTTTACATGAATTCTTTCAACTTTTTCTGAGTCCGACAAAGGAGGAATTATGCCGATCAAACTTTCAAAATCCAGCTTTTCTTGATAACGCTGTAATTCTACAAAAGCTTCTTCTTCAAGATCGGTGTTGATAAATAAAGTTTGTTCTTGATGACTGGCAAAGTAGTTTTTTACAATTGGCGTAATTATAAAAGTTTTAGTTATTTGATGAGTCATTAAAGGTACAATAATCAAAAGCAGCAAAAATCTAATTGAAATTGCTGTTTTATTGCGACTCTGACGAAATCTTTTAATTACCTCTTCTTCTGTATCATCTGCTTTAGGATCGATTTCTCTACCGATGCGATTTAGAGTTCGCATAAAAGAGCGTGGCAGCACGCTGGTTTTGTCGGTAATAGTTTCGATGTTGGTATCTTTATTGGAACGCTTGCTTTCAAAGCTGTCGTCATCAATTATTAATTTGCGATCGCGCTTCGCGCGCTGGCTTTGCCAATCGTCTTCAGCAGCAAACCGTCCGTTTCTGGCAGTACCGCTCAAACGCCGAGCTTTTGCAGTCGTTTTGGTTGTAGGTGAAGTTTGCTTATTATATCTAGAAACGACTGAATCGATAAAGTTTAGTTTATTAATAACCGTTGCTTCGCGATCGCCAACAATACCTCTACCTCTAACTATCTGAGTAGAGTTTTCAGGTCGATTATCAGCAAAAATTCTTAAGGAACGACTGCTTCTAAACTCCGCCAATCTCATTTTAATCGTGTTGAGATAGTTTTTGACATCAGCCTGAAAAACCTTAACCACGCTTTCAGAATAATCAGCAGACTCTGCCGACACAACTCTACCGTTAAAATGCTCGTCTTCAATTGCCTTAATTTTGATCGCGGCACGATAGGCTGCATCGAGAGATCTTTCTGGTGTAGCAGATAGCCAGTTTCTGCCTAAATTGACAATATCGTTAAATTTCATCTTCTATAAAGAACGATCGATTATAAATTTTGGATCTCGTTCGGACACAGCCAACTTTAGAATAACTTTTATGATACTAAGAGAGAAGGAAGAATAGTAACAAATTACCAAAAACTTAAATTGTGTCGAGCTTATCTCTTTGGTTTACAGGAACGACGCGCACGGGAAAGACTTCACGTTTGGTGGCTGAGTTTCGCGACTGGGTCAGAAAACAGTCCCTCGTTCGCCACAGTAAAGCGAAACGCCCATCTCTTAATGACTTGTCTGCAACGGTGTTAGTTTTTGCCGCCAACAATCAAAATCGCCGCGAGTTAAACGACCGCCTGTCTGTTGCTGTTGAAGGTACATATCCCGTATTATGCAAAACTCCCCTGGGTTTTATCACTGACGAAGTAATGCTGTTTTTTCCGCTATTATTCGAGCGGTTGCAGCTTAAAGCTCAATTTCCTCTAAGATTGCGTCCCGAAACCGAACAGGAACTGGCAACTAAGCTGTGGCGAGAACAGCCAGATTGGGAAACCTTGTGCGAATTTGACAGCGAATATCGCCTGGTACGTCAAACTTTGGATTTATTGCAGTTAGCCGGGGCTAGTGGCATACCTGCCGAAGATATTAGCTTGATTTTACAGGAAGGATATCTCGGGCGAGAAACCAGCATAGAAGCACAATCGCATTTATGGCAACGGATGGGTGAATTGCTTCAAATTTGGCGTACATGGTGTTTGGAGCGTGGTTTGTTAAGCTATGGTTTAATTTACGAGCTTTATTGGCGTTATTTACTACCCGATCCTCAATATCAATATCATTTGACTCGACGCTATCAAACGATTTTTGCTGACGATACCGATGATTATCCCGCGATCGCCCGCGATTTGTTTGAATTTCTCTTAGATCGAGGAGCTAAAGGTACATTTACCTACAACCCCGATGGTAAAATTCGCCTGGGTCTAAACGCCGATCCAGATTACTTAAAAGGTTTAGCCGTTCGCTGCCAGATAGAAACTCTACCACCACTAAATAATAGTCTGGCAACAGAATTTGCTACCACTGCAGTCGAACTAGTTAGCGAAGAAGCATACCTGGTTGATTTACCAGACAAAATTCAATCGTTAGAAACTATTTCTCGCGCAGAATTACTCAACCAAACCGCAGAGATAATTATTCGCGTCGTCAAACAAAATTTAGTCAAATCCGAAGAAATTGCCATCATTGCCCCTGGTTTAGACGAAATTGCTCGCTACACGCTGATTCAAACTTTAGAAGCTCAAAAAATTGCCGTCGCGCCACTAAACGAACAGCGTCCGTTGATTAGTTCCCCCGTAGTAAGAGCCTTGCTAACTTTATTAGCGTTAATTTATCCAGATTTAGGACGTACCATCGACCGTAACGCGATCGCTGAAATGCTAACGGTTCTCAGCCAGAAACCTCAAGGAGAACTGCTAATTCCCGATATCGATCCCGTAAGAGGGGGACTAATTGCCGACTATTGCTATCATGCCGATCTCCAACAGCCTTATTTATCTACCGTCGAATCTTTCCCCCGTTGGGATCGCTTGGGACATCAAGCCACTACTGCTTATAAAAAAATTGTCGAATGGATCGAAGGGACAAAAATTCAGTTAGGACAAACATTTATCGTACCCACCGTGTTGTTAGATCGCGCGATCGCAACTTTCTTTGATGGTGGCAGTTATTTTCAGCGCGATCGCCTGGCAGTTTTGCGGGAACTCATTGAAACCGCCCAACATTTTTGGGAAGTAGACCGCAGACTGCGCCAAAACGAACCGAGTTTTCAAACTCAAACCGCTACCGTCGCTCAATTTATTCAGCTACTGCGACGGGGTACGATTACCGCCAACCCCCGTCCAGTAGGGCAATTTCAAACCCAAACAGGCGCAGTTACTCTAGCTACAGTCTTTCAATATCGTTCTTTGCGTACCATCCATCGCTGGCAATTCTGGCTGGATACAGGTTCGCCTTTATGGCAGCAGGGAGGGGCAGCAACCCTATTTGGCGCACCTTTATTTCTCAAAAACTGGTCGGGACGTACCTGGATGCCCGAAGATGATTACGAACTAGACAAGCAGCGTTTGCAGCGTATTATTAGGGATGTTTTAGGACGCGCTCAAGAGAAAGTTTTCTTGTGTCACAGCGATCTCGGTGTCAACGGTACGGAGCAAATGGGCGCGTTATTGCCGTTGGTGCATTCAGCCAAGCCGTTTGCCGAAGAAGCAGGAAGGGATAAGGCAGTGCCTTATCCGTACGTGTAAGATATAGGGTAAGCAGGTTGGGTAGAGATGGGTAGCGATCGCTCGCTAGATAGATGTAGGTTGGGGAGCGCGAAAGTGCGGTGCAGCGGCAAAGCCGCAAGCGTCGCAGGCGCGACTTGGAGCGATAGCTCCTGCGAGGTTCCCCCCATGAGCAACTTTCGTAAGAAGAACGATAGTGAAACCCAACAATGGAGCAAACAGTGAAAATTAACCTTGTTAAACTCGCGATCGAGTCAAAATGTGAAGGGTGTTTTTTATGGCGATCGCGGTAATTAAATTATTACTTACTTTAAGAACGCTGGGTTTCGTTCCTCAACCCAACCTACAGAACGGGCTGACTCACCAACGCCGAATCGTTTGTATTTAGTCGTAGCGGTCGCTATTCTTTACAGCACGATTATGGGAACAACAGTTCAGCTATCTGGATTGAGACAACAAGTCGATCTTCATTATTCGAGAGGGTTGAGTTATCTAAAAATAGGCTTGCGATGGTTGAGAGGCTCAATTCATAAAGGCAGGGAGTTGCTTCAATTATTGCCTTTGCCCTACCTCGATCCTGAACGTTGTTTTGCCAGTCGCCGAGCTGAAGCCGATTATTATGAGCAATTATTATTTTCTCGTGTACGCTCTCTTCATTGTGCCTAATAACGTCAGGCTTTGATTGATATGTGTCCATCAGCCAGCTGCAAGACTACTGATGAATCTGCTTTTGATGCGTGCGGGTTATCCAATTGCGATTATCTCAAATGCCAAGCGCAACGATTATATAAATGCTATTTTTTACGGACAGCAAAATTGAGATAATCTCAGTCAGCTTGTAGACTTGGTTCTTGAGGCTGCCAAAAGTTCTTTAATTGAAACTTTGAGAATTGTAGCAACTGCTGCTGAGAGTCGAGGTAAAGGATTGCCTTTTTATGAAGATACAATGGCTTTTTTAAATGAATGACTTCTTTAGTCAAACAGATTTTTGACCTTTGCTATACATAATTTATTTGTCGATCGAGAAGTAAAGGTATAGTTGAAAGTAGAGAGTTTAATCCCATATAGCGATCGCAAGACACAAGAAATGGTTGCACCACAAACTGAGACAATCTTTAAAGCCGCAGCCTGAAATTCGTCTTCAAGTGTTTGCCTCAGTACTAAGTTATTAGCGCTCGCCTGCCATAAAAATTAGCAAAAAGCTTAACTCGGTAGCACCTAAGAATCTATAGTGGAAAAGGCTACCTAATTCAAAAAAAAGATCGTGAAAGCAATTACTGTTCTTGGCTCGACTGGTTCTATCGGTACGCAGACTTTAGATATCGTGTCTCAGAATCCCGATAAATTCCGCGTAGTAGGATTGGCAACTGGTAACAACATCGAATTATTAGCCGAGCAAATTCGCACTTTTAACCCCGAAATTGTGGCGATTTGTAACGAAAACAAATTAGCAGAATTACACCAGGCGATCGCTTCGCACTCCCACCAACCAATAATTTTGGCAGGAGAAGGGGGAGTGGCAGAAGTTGCCAGCTACGGAGATGCTGAAAGCGTAGTTACAGGAATTGTGGGTTGTGCTGGTTTGTTGCCTACTGTGGCGGCAATAAAAGCAGGTAAAGATATTGCTTTAGCCAATAAAGAAACCTTAATTGCTGGTGCGCCTGTGGTTTTACCTCTAGTCGAAAAACACGGGGTTAAACTACTGCCAGCAGACTCCGAACATTCGGCAATTTTTCAGTGTCTTCAAGGAGTGCCAGAAGGCGGTTTGCGCCGCATTATTCTTACTGCCTCTGGCGGTGCTTTTCGCGATCTTTCCGTAGAGAAATTAGCTTCAGTTACGGTTAAGGATGCCCTCAAACATCCTAACTGGTCGATGGGTAAAAAAATTACTATCGATTCGGCAACACTGATGAATAAGGGATTAGAAGTAATCGAGGCGCACTATCTATTTGATATGGATTACGATCGCATCGATATTGTCATTCATCCCCAAAGCATTATTCATTCTTTAATTGAAGTTCAGGATACCTCAGTTTTAGCTCAGTTGGGTTGGCCCGATATGCGTTTACCCCTCCTCTACGCTCTTTCCTATCCCGAACGCATCTATACTGACTGGAAACAGTTCGATTTGGTATCGGCAGGAGATTTAACTTTCCGCGAACCCGACCATAAAAAATATCCCTGTATGCAGTTAGCTTATGCTGCGGGTAGAGAAGGTGGTTTGATGCCAGCCGTATTAAATGCCGCTAACGAACAAGCAGTAGAATTATTTTTAGACGAACAGATCGAGTTTTTAGATATTCCCCGAATTATCGAAACCGTTTGCGATCGCTTTACCAGACACAATACTGCTAGTCCTAATCTCTCAGATATTATTGAGGCGGATAAATGGGCAAGACAGCAGGTAAAAGAAATTAAGCAAGAAGTTTAATTATCTGATAAAGGTTGAAAAGATGCGATCGCCTTTGGCACAATCACCCAATTTACTTCAAGGACTTTTAGATTGAAATAAGATAAAAGACGCGATCGCTTACATTTTGTAATTCATTATTACCAACGCGATCGCACTACCTATTTATTTAGCGGTCTTCCTAAATAAAAAAACCGATTCTGTACACAGAATCGGAATAATTAAACTATTTATTTAGTTTTCATAGTTTTCGTTCGATATCTCAAAAACTAGTCACGACCATTGATAGCAATCAGCAACCTTAAAATGAATACAAAGAGGTTGATGTAAGTTAAATACATCGAGAGTGCTGCTGGTAAATACTGTTCGTTCTTGTAGGTACGGGGCAAGATATAAAAATCAACTACTGCCGAACCTGCAAATAATGCAACTCCGATACCAGATATAGCAACTTCTAGCCAGCTAGGAGTATAAACGCCAAATACAGAAAATAGTAATTGTCCGACAAGTACGACGAGTAGAGCGATAATTCCCAGGCGAACGGTTTGCGCTAGTGCCATACCGTCTTCGTCGGAAAGATTTGAGCCAATATTACGCCCTGCAATAAAGGTCACACCACAGCCTAAAGCGGCGATACCGACACCCTGGATTCCTACACCGCTAGTACTGAGAGCCAAAGCTACGATACCGCTGAGGGTATAGCCCGAAAGCAGGCTGTAAAGAGCTAATAAAGGTAGTGCAGTGCTATTGTTACCTTTTTCCGCAATGCCGCGAGCGACAAAGAATAAAGCGAATTCGGCAATTAAAGCTACCCAAAAAGTGGGCATAAAGATTTCGGGACGAGAACCAAGTACGCCCAAACCGCCATAAGTACCAACAGCGGTTAAAATCAATCCGCCTCCTAGATAAGGCAGAGCATTGGAGATAACTTCAGGACCGACTATCGACTGTCCTTGAGCCTCTCTCATGGCTTTTCTAAAGTTACTGGTATTACTCATGAAATTTTTTACTGAAATTTTTTCAATATTTACTATCGATCGTAACTCAACCGATCGCTTTAGGGTTTATGGTAATTACCGAATTTGTAAACCTAATTACTCGCCATAAATCGTAACCATAATCTGTCGCTGTCTAGGTTTGATGTCGCATTCTAAGTGAAAAATTTGCTGCCAGGTGCCTAGCTTTAATTTTCCTTGAGATACGGGAACCGTCAGCGAAGGTCCTAAAGTGGTAGCCTGTAAATGAGAATGCCCATTGCCATCGTGCCAGGTTTGTTCGTGTCCGTAATCTCGACTAGGAGGCATGAGCTTATTTAAGATAGCTGGTAAATCTTGCTGCAATCCAGGTTCAAACTCGATCGCGCCAATTACACCAGTGCTGCCTATATTAAATACATGAGCGATTCCTGTCTTGATGCCCGATTGTTTGACGATTTTATCTACGAAAGTCGTAAGATCGTGCATATCTCCGTCGGGTTGAGTTTGAATGGTTATTTGTTCTTGAAAAATCGTAATTGCACCTCCTGCGATCGCAATTATTAATTAATCGAGTTAGTATTATCCTTTTACACTGATAATAAAGATATAAAGTAAGGGCGCGACCCCGAATCGAATTCGGGGGCTCGTGTCGCCCGTAAAAATACTTAAATTTATCTCAGCGATCGGCGATCGCTAGCAGTAAAGGAAACATTTAAAATCAAATGCTCGATACTAACTCAATTTTAGAAGTTTTACGCCCCGTACAAGACCCCGAACTCCAAAAAAGTTTGGTAGAGCTAAACATGATTCGCAACGTCAAGGTAGAAGGCGACAAAGTTAGCTTTACCCTAGTTTTAACTACCCCTGCTTGTCCTTTAAGAGAATTTATCGTTGAAGATTGTCAAAAAGCTGTCAAACAGCTACCAGGAGTAGAAACAGTAGAAATAGAGGTAACAGCCGAAACCCCACAGCAAAAGTCTTTACCAGATCGTACTTCTGTAGAGGGAGTTAAAAACATTATTGCCATTTCTAGCGGTAAGGGAGGAGTCGGCAAAAGTTCGGTAGCGGTTAATGTAGCTGTTGCTTTGGCTAATAAGGGTGCCAAAGTCGGTTTGTTAGATGCCGATATTTACGGTCCCAATGCCCCTAATATGTTAGGACTGTCTCAGGCTCAAATTGTCGTCAGACAGGGCAGTAATGGAGAAGTGTTAGAGCCTGCTTTTAACTATGGGGTCAAACTAGTATCGATGGCGTTTTTAATCGACCCCGATCAGCCTGTAATTTGGCGCGGACCGATGTTGAACGGCATTATTCGTCAGTTTCTCTATCAGGTAGAGTGGGGAGAATTAGATTATTTGATTGTCGATATGCCTCCAGGTACGGGAGACGCACAGCTAACCATGACTCAAGCCGTACCGATGGCAGGGGCGATAATCGTCACTACGCCGCAAACCGTGTCTTTATTAGATGCTCGTCGGGGTTTAAAAATGTTTCAACAGTTAGGAGTAAAAGTGCTGGGTATTGTCGAAAATATGAGCTATTTTATTCCTCCTGATATGCCAGAGAAAAGTTACGATTTGTTTGGTTCGGGAGGAGGCGAAAGAACTTCTCAAGAACTGGACGTACCTTTACTCGGTTGCATACCCCTGGAAATTGGCTTGAGAGAAGGAGGCGACAAAGGCATTCCTATAGTCATTGCCGAACCAGAGTCGGCTTCTGCTAAAGCTATAATGGCTGTTGCCGAACAGATTGCGGCTAAAGTTTCTATTGCAGCGTTTGCATAATTACAGTCGATAACTTGGTTATTAAAATAAATAAAAAGCTTGTTTAAAGCAAAAGTTTATAGAAAGTAGGTAATAGTTTTACATTGCCAAAATAGCTTATCTCTAAAAATAGAAGGTTGCCTATTTTCACTCAAGCCTAGTGTTATCTATTGCCTAAGTAAAACTATGCTTTAAACTATTTCTAATACCAGTTTTTTTGATAATAGATACAGCAAGCGATCGCCATATAAATTTTATAAGCTAAAAAAAAGCGATCGCTCTAGCTACAAAACATCAATACATTAATATTATTTAAATAACCTGCAACCCTAAATCAAACACAGACTAAACAGAATATTTTGTCAAAATCTTAATATAATCACTCAATACAAATTATGTTTGCAGCCTGAAACTTTCAATTTCAAGTAACATATAGTTGCTACGATAATCAGAATTAAATTGTTACAACAATACTTCTGCAAATGAATTTCTCTAGTCGTCGAATTATTTCGCAGTCGCAGCTAAATGCTTTTGAGTTATTGAGTAAACCTATTTGGATTTTCAAGCTTGAGGAACGAAAAGTATGGTGGGCTAACCAAGCTGGTAAAAATTTTGGCAATATCTTTAGCTTAGAACAATTTATAGCTCGCGAAGCGAATAATTTTGAAGCGGAAACTGGGTTAGATTTACAAAACTATTGGCAGCAATTTTCTCATAAAACTATAGACAAAACTTGGACGTTTAGCGACCGCGATAGTAGCGTCTCACTTTGGCTTACTTGTTCTTTCGTCAATATAAGTACTGACAAGTTGGCAATTTTAGTAGAAGGTAATCTCGATTTAGAAACAAAAAAACAAATTGAAGTCTTGAATCAAACTACATCTATAATTTCCGTGTATAACTTTGACGGTTCTGTAGTGATGCAGAATTCGGCAGCAAGACTTTGTTATGGCAACAATCGTGCATTTTCAGAGCCAAATATTGATTTTTTCAAAGGAAAATTTGTCAATCCTGGTATTGCCGAGCGTGCCATAGCATATTTAGAGCGAGGAGAAACTTTTAATACCGAAACAGAAGTATATACCCTCAAGAATATTCGTTGGCACGAACTGAGAATAGAACCGATAAATTCGTTCGTTACTCAAAAAAAGTTAATTCTAGTCACGGAAAACGATATTACCGAGCGCAAGCAGAGTGAGCTAGCTCTATACGCTGAAAAAGAATTCGCTCACCTGACTTTGAATAGTATTAGTGATGCTATTGTCGCTACTAATATCAAAGGTAAAATTAAATATTTTAATTCTACAGCAGAAAAACTATCGGGTTTGAAAAGCCATGAGGTCAAAGGAAAATTTTTAACTGAAGTTTTAACCTTTGTTGATGAAGAAACTCGCCAACCAATAATCGATCCAGTAGCTAGAGTTTTACGAGAAGATCGAACAATACATTTAGCACCTAGCACTGTTTTTGTCTCACAGGGAACTACAGAATATGCCGTTGATAGCTCAATTTCTCCAATTAAAGCTAAAAATGACAAGATTATGGGTTTAGTTTTGGTTTTTAAAGACGTTACTTCTACTCGTAAGCTCAATCGCCAACTATCTTGGCAGGCTACACACGATTATTTGACTAAGCTATTTAATCGTCAGGAATTCGAGCGTCGCTTACAAACAGCAATTAATACAGCCAAACAGGAGCGAGAACACCATGTTTTTTGCTACATGGACTTAGACCAATTCAAAATAGTTAACGATACCTGCGGTCATTTAGCTGGAGATGAATTACTGCGTCAAATAGCAACTATACTGCAACAACGAGTTCGTGCTACAGATACCCTTGCTCGTCTGGGAGGTGATGAATTTGGGTTATTGCTCTATCAATGTTCTTTATTGCAAGCGGAAGAAACAGCTAATACCCTCAAACAAATAATTCGCAATTTTCGTTTTATCTGGCAAGGTAAAAGTTTTAATATTGGCGTTAGTATCGGTCTGGTAATAATTGACGAATATACTACCGATTTGGCAGCTATTTTTAGTGCTGCTGATGCAGCTTGTTATGCCGCTAAAGAAGATGGTCGTAACTGTGTGAAAATTTATCGGCTTGACGACAATAATTTAGCCAAGCAGCGCGGAGAGAGACGGTGGATTTCTAGAATCAAGCAGGCGATAGCAGAAGATCGTTTTTGCCTTTACTGTCAAAAAATAGTACCCGTAGAAAAGTCATCGAAAATAGAATATTACGAAATTTTGTTGCGGTTGCAAGATGAAGCGGAGCGGCTCATCCCGCCAATGGCTTTTATTCCTGCTGCAGAACGTTATGGATTGATGATTACAATAGACTGCTGGGTAATTAGTACTTTTTTTGCCTACTACGATAACTACTGCGAGCAACATTTATCTAAAACTAAAAAGCTTTCTCAAACTATTTTTACCATTAATATTTCTGGTGTCAGCATTAATAATCCTCAATTTCTTAACTTCATTAAAGATGAATTTAGTCGCTCGCGATTTTCACCACAAATCTGTTTTGAAATTACCGAAACTAGCGCGATCGCTAATTTAGCCAAAGCTACGCAGTTTATTAACGAACTTAAAACAATAGGTTGTTGTTTTGCTTTAGATGATTTCGGTAGAGGAATGAGTTCTTTGTATTATTTAAAAAATTTACCTGTAGACTATCTCAAAATTGATGGTAGCTTTATAAAAAATCTCGATCGCGATCGTGTCAATTACGTAATGATCGAAAGCTTTAATCGGATCGGTCATGCTATGGGAATTAAAACTATCGTCGAATTTGTTGAAGATAGCCTCATTCTCACGAAACTAGAAGCTATTGGTATAGATTATGCTCAAGGTTATGGAATTTCTAGACCGCAATCGATAGATTTATTGATGTTATAGTAGTGCGTTTTAAGGTTAAGACACAAAATAAGATTTTGGGAGTCAGGAGAGAGATATAGATGAAATAAATAAAAAATGTCCTAATGTTTTTTCGTAGAGCTATATAAGACAGGCAATGGTTAATAGTTAACGCGGTAGTAAAAAATTTAAAATAACTACCAATCAAACTGAAAGACTGTTAGACTGGGCGGTCGATAGTAAGTATAGCAGGACATAACTTCAAGATAAATTTTTAACTATGTCACCTTCAAGTAATACTTCAGCTTCTAATTACAATTCTCATAATAGCGACAAAATAGTTCATAAGCCATTTGCTACAGGGGAAATTAATATTTTTCGTCCTTTTAAAGGCAAAATCGATCGCCGACGCGAAATAACAACACCAATAACAGATGGATTAGAAACTGCAACTACCGATACTTTAATATCATCTCAGTTAAAGTGGCAAAACCGAATTTTTAATGTCTGGAGTCTTGGTGCGATCGCTATTGTGCTTTTGACTAATGCTATAGCTATAGGAACGATAAAAATGCGTAACGCTCAACAAGCTGCCGCACCTGTAAAAACTCAACGTCCTACCATCGGTCATCGGGATCTAACAGCTAACGAATTTATGCCCTTAGATTTAAGCACTTTGAGCAATCTACCCTCTGCCGAAAAACCACAGGCAAATGAAGAATCGGAACTAGTACCGCAGTCTCTAATTCCTCCTGCATTTGTTCCTTTTAATAACAATACTTTTTTAGCTCGAAGCGATCGCTATCATTATGTGCTTACCGAATATGCTGGCGATCGCTCATTAGAATTCGTACGCGAAAAGCTTACCAATATTTCACTAGTTCATCTACCCGAAGGAATGTTTGTTTATTTAGGGGCTTTTGTAGAGCGAGAGCCTGCTAATAATTTTATTCTCAAACTACGACAAGAAGGAATCGAAGCGAAAATTTATCCATTTGAGTAAGAGCTAGTTTTAACTCGCTACGCGAGAAGGAAGAAAAAAGAAAACAAAATTTACTTTAAAATTAACCTTTCTCCTTCTTCCTCCCAACATCTTCCTGCGTTTGAGCGGGCTATAGTTTTAGTAACGTTTTTCTAAATATTGACCGATAGTAATTTCCTGTCCCGCACGAGAAATAATTGTTTGTCTGGTGCGATAGTTGGTACCAATTAATTTGATTTCTTCTTCAAATACCGAACCGTTGTACTCGGTACGCAGACACATGGTTTCGGGATTAGTAAAAGAACAAACGGCAATTATTGGTTTTGGAGTAGCAAAACCGCGATCGCGATAGAGTATATTTCCTGAAATGCCAAACCTGGTAGAACCTTTACTAGGTTTGCGATTTTGATTAGTGTAGTTACTTTCCCAAGTCACTTTAGTACCGCAAACTAAAGCTTCTGTATCTTCTAATTCGTGGAGTCTGGCAAGTTCGAGCAACTCTGGCGCACCAGCTTCAATAAAAGAAATGGACAAAAAGCTTACAACTTCTTGAGGTTCTGTCTCTTTATTCAAGGTGTAATAACGTCGCTGGGATTTCCAATTACCTACAGACTTACGAAAAAAATCCAGTGCTAAAGACTGTAATGTAGCGTTAGCTGTTTGCCCAGATATCATAAAAACCTCACCTCTTTTATCGTTTAAATACACCCTTTCTTGGCACTAATGTCAAGAACAAAGGTAATATTGTTACCTTTTTTAATATAACAGATTTAATCTTGTTGGTTTTATAGCTAAAGATAGGGAAGGTGGCTCAGGCTCGATTCTTAGTTTTTTACTGATTTTTTTAAGTCTAGACAAGAGTTACCCAGTTTTTCTGATGCCTTAGCTCTGGTGCGCCGATTTTTCTGGGCAAGTTATTTCCATCTCATCTAAATCTACTGACACTAGAAAAGTCCCTCGTTCTTTATTCAACCGTTTGAAAGATCTTGCTATTTATACAGTTTGATTGGATAAAGTCGAGCTTAGATCGAGTCGGCTTACTTACCGTAATCACTAATTGATATTAATGCGACGATATTTTGCTTGAACGAATAAATAAACTCCGTAAGCTACTAAACCCAAAGCCACAATACATAAAAGAATCTTACCGAAAGGCTGTTGAGCGATAGTTTGCAATACTCCATCCAGTCCCTTAACTTCGCTGGCATCAGATTGTTTTGCTGCTTGAATAAAGAAAAAGCCAAGAATGATAAAAATCACGCCTCTGGCTGCAACGCCAAAACGACTAATATTTACCAGCCAATCTTGTTTGTTATTATCCATTTCAGATATCTTAAGCTGCTTGCGGAACTTTATCTTATAAGCTTCATAAAGACGATAAATACCAATGCCAATAACTAAGGCACCTCCTATACCTACCAACCACTGTCCAAAAGGCTGCTGCAAAACTTTTGCCGTCCAATCTTGCTGGGAGTTACCACCACTGCTGCCACCTCCCGAACCGAGAGCGAGTAAAATTGCGTTTACCGCTACACCAACGTATGCCAAACCACTAATCGCATATCCCAAGCGGCGAGCAATACCTTTAGCGTCGTCTCCTTTATGTTCGGGATCGTTTATTGCCTGGATCAAACGCCAAACTACATAACCTATAAGTCCAATACCAATTATTAGTAATAAAACTGTACCGAAGGGCTTGCTGGCAATGGTGTGCAATACTCCTGAAGTGCTAGTAGTTTGCCCTCCACCTGCGTTAAATGCAGCTAGTACTGCCAAGACACCGATTAAGGCATAAACTACCCCTTTAGCCACATAGCCAAATCTAGCTAATTTTTCCATAATATTTTCTATCGGTCAAAGCTTTGCAGACCGTTAAACAACTATATTTTTATGTATAAAATTTGTTATTTTATATAATACAGTGTTGATTAGAGTTTAATACATCTATCTTTAAGTTTATTTATTTGAGTAACCGACAAAAATCTTTTGCAAAGGATCTTCAAAAAACGTTCGCCACCGCCAAAAAATTACTGCAAACAAGTCGCAATTTGCTTTTTCCCAAAACGTCTATTTTCTAGCTAATTTTACCGTAACGGTATACTGTGGCTTTTATTAAGTAAAGCTTCCAATCCTTAATTTTTTTATTGCTCTTACCTCGTTAATTTGTTGAAAACAACCATCTTCTATCCATAGAACGATGAATTTTATACGTATAAAAACTTAATATTGTAAGTAACCAAGACAACTACAGAACTATATTATGTTGCAGATGTTGAATGAAAGGTACAGTAGCCGCTAGCCATAGAAGCAATATTAATTTATTGCTTAAATTTCAGTAATTATTCAGCATCACTACAAATCATCCAAATTGGTAAGTAAGAGGTTATTGCATTATTTTCTAATAACTACCAGGGTAAATAAATTTTTTTATAGAGAACACCAACGGTACAAGAGCATACAAATCATTCATGAAAACTAACATAGAAGCATATTTAAAAGAAATAGGTAGAACACCATTATTAGATGCAGCGCAAGAAGTAAAACTAGCCAATCAAGTTCAGGCGATGTTGCCTTTATTAGAACAAGAAGAATTGACCAATGAAGAGAAAAAAATAGTCAAGCATGGGCAAAGAGCTAAGCAAAAAATGGCAAAAGCAAATCTGCGATTGGTAGTATCCATTGCCAAAAAATACCAAAATCGCGGTTTATCTTTTCTAGATTTGATTCAGGAAGGTAGCTTTGGATTGATTAGAGCTATTGAAAAATTCGATCCCACTAAAGGCTATAAATTCTCTACCTACGCTTATTGGTGGGTGCGTCAAGCAATGACCAGAGCGATCGCCAATCAGGCTCGTACGATTAGACTACCAATACATATTACCCAAGATTTAAATAAAATCAAAAAAGCTACTCGACAACTATCACAAGATCTTGGCAGACAGCCTTCAGAGCAAGAATTAGCAGACAAACTCGATCTAGACATTAAGAAGTTGAGATCTATTCGTCAGGCTGCTAAGAGAACTAAATCTAGAAGCCTTAACATTGTAATTGACGACCAAAAAACCGAGTTAGAACAACTTTTATCTTCAGACTCGCCATTACCAACAGATATACTTGCAGAAACCGAACTAAGAGATAGAATTGATAATTTATTAAATAGTTTGTCTCCCAAACAGAGAGACGTAATTGCTCTCCGCTTTGGACTCAGTGATGGCAAGCCAATGACCTACGAACAAATAGGCAATCATTGTGGTATCAGTAGAGAAAGAGTACGCCAAATTAAAAACAAAGCCCTAAAACTGCTTAGAAAGAAAGCACTCGATCTTAGAGAAGCAGTATAGATTATCTTAGAAGGTTGTTTTGGAGCTTAGCATAGTCCTCAAAAAATTAACAAACTTTAAGTTTAATGCAACCAAATTTGCTCTTTGTGTTCTAAAAATATTCTTTATAGGCGAAGGTAATAGGAAAATATTTCTATTACCTTTAATTTTATCTAAGCTGGCATACAAAAATAACCTTCGGCTTAACTCTGTGCTTCACTTTACTTTCGCTTTTAGCTTAGAAAAAGTACCAGCGAAACAGGAGTTAGTGAAACTATTTAGTATTTAGTGCTTCGTACTTATATTATTTTGTTTGGTTTACTATGCACGAAAACTGCTGTAATTTTAACCACCATAAGCAGAAAGTGTGAGATTTTTAATCTCTTGAGTCTCATCATAGATGGTTAACGTGTGTGGTTTACAACGCATAGTTTCTACTTTTACAACTCTCGCTCCTTCTCCTGTTATATCCTCGATATAACCTGCTTGAGCGGTATGAGCTTCATCCACAGTCAAAAAAGGTCCGAAGTAATAAGTACACTGTGGCTCGTCGGAAATAATTTTTACCCAATGCGCTAAGCCAATGCTGTTTAGTAATGTTGTTAACATCTCTTTCATTTGGTTATCCTCTATTTTTACTAAATTAAATTAATTTTTATAAAGGGTTTATTCTTTTTTATCTAAATTATTTTATTTTTACCAACTTTATTTTTTATTTATATCTTCCAATTGACTTAGTTTTAAATTAAATAATGTTTTTCTTGGGATCGCTCTGTCGTTGCCGTAATATTTCGTAGAGTGCGATCGCTGTAGCTACCGAAGCATTAAGGCTAGGTGTCGTACCCACTAAAGGAATTGCTGCCAATTCATCGCAATAGCGTTGAGTTAGAGAACTGATGCCTTTACCTTCCGAGCCTACTACCAATGCTACTGCACCGCTAAAATTAATAGTGTGTAATAATTTACTACTTTCTGCTATGGTGCCATAAACCCAAAAGCCAGCTTCTTTTAGTTGCGCGATCGCCTGATTCAAATTCACCACTCTTGCAATTGGTAAATGCTCTGTAGCACCTGCTGCCGCTTTCATTACAGTAGAGGTTATTCCTACCGCTCTTCTTTGAGGAATAATCAATCCTCCTACTCCCATAGCTTCTGCCGTACGAATAATTGCTCCTAAATTGTGGGGATCTTCAATGCCATCGGCAATAACAATCGTCGGCTCGCTTTGTAATTTGGCTTTGTCAATTAACTTATCTAATTCCCAATAAGCATAAGGAGCAATTTGGGCGATAACGCCCTGGTGATTGACTCCAGAACTTAAAATATTAAGGCGATAATTATCCACTTCATCTATTATTGCCCCTTTGGCTTTAGCTTCGGACAATAAAGACGCAAATTTAGAACTGGTTCGTAACTTATGCGTAATCCAAATTTTACTAATAGCGCGATCGCTTGCTAAAACAGCCAAAACGCTATGGCGACCGTAAACTAAGTCAGTAGCCAAAGAAACATTTGCCTCTGATTCTGTATTCTCTGCCAAATCTCGATTGGATAGGAGCGGGCGAGGTCTGGAGCTATTTCCTTGAGACGATAAGCCTGTAGCATGGCTTTGCTTGCGTTGTGAGTGACGTTTCATTAATATTTAGCTTATTTTCGGTATCGATTTTAATTTAGCTAATAATTCTTGCAAGCGTTGAAAATCTGTTAAATAAAGATAGCCGATTAAAGTTTCAAAACTAGTTGCCTGTTGATATACCTTTAATGTCAAACGTTTGGGCTTTACACGACAGGCATTTCTTCCGCGACGTAAAATATCCTTTTCTAAAGCGGTTAAATATGGTTCGAGAATTTCTAATTTAGCTGCCTGAGCTTCGGCTTTTACCTGTCGAATAACCAAATTATGATAGTCTGCCATGCGTTTTGGAGGCATTAACAGGAAGGTACGAACATACAACTCGTAAACGGCATCGCCAATATATGCCAAAGCTAATGGTGACAGCCGTTCGATTTGGACAAATCGCTTTTCGGCTGTCAAATTAGCCATGTTGTTTATGTTTGCCCAAGCTCTAACCGAGTCAAATGGCATTTTATGATAATCGGAGTCTGGTAAATTCACACCCAAACAGGACGTTATTTTTTGAGATTTTCTAGTGCGATATCTACTGAAGGCTGTAGAGAGAGAAATTTCTCTAATCGAACTAACTTGACAGTCTGAGTCACGCGAGGATTGGTGACAACTTGCAAGCTACCTCCTCCAGTTTGAGCTTGTTTTACTAGCTGCACTAAAGCTCCCAAACCAGAGCTATCAATAAAATCAATTTGAGACAAAACCAAGACCACGTCTTTTGGTCCTTCATCTATACAGTTACCGATTACCTTACGAAATGCTGGTTCGGAAAAAGCATCGAGCAATCCAGTAAGACGAAAGATTTGATAATTTTTACTGACTTCGCGAGTGCCTCTCAAGCTCACAGTCAGGTTTAGCTGTTCTGGAATAATTTCCTCCTCAACTTTTCCTAGATTTCGATCTTGAAGTATACTCCATCTTTCAGATAACGAGGGCAACTTCAATCGCATTAATGCTCAAGTATAGATCATTTTAAACTCAGACGGTATGAGTCGCCAGACGCAAACGTACATTAGTCGGCTAAAAACAATTAGTTTCGTCTCAATTGTTATCCATCTTAACTTTAGATTGAAACAAATACTGCTTAATAGAAATATACATCTTATGAATTTATTGTCTCAAGTAAGCAAAAATAAAAAAGAAATTTCTTACTCCAAACTCTTTCTAAGGAATATTTATTTTAGCGATCGATGTCTGAATTTTGGTCAAATCTTTTATCCTCTAAATTTTTTTGCCAGTTAAATCAAGTAAAATCTAAAATTTGGCAGTTTGCGATTTTATTTATTGCTACGATCTTACTGCTTGGTTGGCTCGTACCTGCATTTTCCCAACAGCCAGTTACCGTTAGTATTCTAATGCGAGCCGATGAAGGCGCACAGTGGCAGCCACTAGTAGAAAAATTTCAGCAGCAGCATCCTCAGATTAAAATTAAAGTTTTTGCTGCTCCCAGCGATAGCAATCAAGTCGAAGATTTATACACTTCTACATTTTTGCTTGGCGAATCCGTATACGATTTAGTCTATATGGATATTATCTGGACTCCCAAGTTTGCTGCTGCTGGCTGGCTAGAAGATTTATCGGGACGTTTATCGGCTGATGAACTCAATGAGTTTTTAGAAGGCGATGTCAATGGCGGAATGTATCAGGGTAAGCTGTATCGCGTTCCGTTTCGTTCCGATGGAGGAATGCTCTACTACCGCACCGATTTTTTACAACAGGCTGGATATGAGCCACCAGAAACCTTTACCGATTTGATCGAAATTTCTCAAGATTTACAGCAGCAGGGTTTGGCAGATTGGGGTTATGTCTGGCAGGGCAAGCAGTATGAAGGATTGTCGGCAATGTTTGTCGAAATACTTGAAGGTAGTGGCGGTTTTTGGATCGATCCCGATACCTCAGAAGTTGGATTAGATCGATCGGAAGCAATTGAAGCAGTAGAATTTTTACGCACTACCATCGATAAGAGAATTTCTCCTCCTGGGGTTACTACCTACGCCGAAGAAGAAACTCGCCGTCTGTTTGAAAATGGTAAAACTGTATTTTTACGTAACTGGCCCTACGTTTACAGTCTAGCTTCAGAATCGCAGATTGCAGGTAAGTTTGCTATTAAACCTATGATTCATCAGTCAGGCAAGACTAGCGGTGCTTGCTTGGGAGGTTGGGGATTGGGCATTGCCAAAAATAGCAAACATCCCGAAGCAGCTTGGAAGGTAATTGAATTTTTTAGCAGTGAAGCTAGTCAACGCCAGTATGTTTTGGAAACAGGATACGTTCCCAGTCGTAAAGCTTTATTTACCGATCCGCAAATCGTAGCAAAATATAGTTATTATCCCCAATTATTAGAGGTAGTACAAAATTCAGCTTTACGTCCGCCAATTCCTCAATATTCTCAGGCTTCTGACATTTTACAGCGTTATTTGAGTGCAGCTTTCACTGGTAAAATGAATTCCGAGTCGGCAATGAAAGCTGCTGCTGCCGAAACTCGCAGATTATTAAAGTAATTATGACTCTAGAACGACAAGGAAAAATTACTGGTTGGCTGCTGTTGATTCCTGCCTTAATCGTGCTGTGTTTGGTATTTATTTATCCCATCGCTAGGGCTTTTTGGTTGAGTTTGTATGCCGAAAATCTGGGAACTCAGTTACAGCCTGTTTTTGCTGGTTTTAGTAATTACCAACGAATGATCGGTGACGGTAGATTTTGGCAAAGTATGCTAAATACTGCCATTTTTACGGTATTTAGCATTACCTTGGAGTTAATTCTCGGTTTGGGTACTGCCTTAGTTTTAAACCGAACATTTTTTGGACGGGGAGTCGTTAGAACTATTGCTATTATTCCCTGGGCGTTACCTACAGCGGTTATGGGTTTGGCTTGGGCGTGGATTTTTAACGATCAGTATGGTGTAATTAACGATATTTTACAGAGATTGGGACTAATTGACACGGGTATTAACTGGCTCGGAGATCCGACTCTAGCAATGGTGGCTTTAATTGTTGCTGATGTTTGGAAAACTACCCCGTTTATCAGTATTATTTTGTTAGCAAGATTACAGTCGATTTCTCAAGACTTGTACGAAGCCCATGCCTTAGATGGAGCTAGTCCCTGGCAGAGCTTTTATCAAATAACTCTGCCTCTATTGATGCCGCAGATATTAATTGCTTTGCTGTTTAGATTTGCTCAGGCATTTGGAATTTTCGATTTGGTACAGGTGATGACGGGGGGAGGACCTGCTGGTGCAACCGAGACGGTTTCAATATATATTTATTCGACGGTAATGCGCTATTTAGATTTTGGTTATGGCGCGGCTTTAGTAGTAGTAACGTTTCTGCTGTTAATTTTGGCTGTAGCTATTACCTCCTGGTTGATAACTAAGGCTCGTTCTTATATTTAGCCAGACTAAACTTTAAAGATAAATAACTTATGTCTTCCATACAGTTACAAAAAGATCGACAGGCAAAACTAACTCTTGGTAAAGTCGTTTTATGGTCGAGCATTTTAGCAGTCTTAGTTTTTTTTCTCGCACCGATAATCTGGCAAGTCTTAACGTCAATCAAAGTAAATGAAGATATCTCGGCAATTCCCAACGTTTATTTGCCAGACAAGATTACTTTCAAACACTATCAAGCATTATTCGTTCGTCGTCCTTTTTTACTATATATTTTCAACAGTGCTTTGGTATCGATAGTCTCTACAATTTTATGTCTGGTTATTGGTTCTCCAGCAGCTTACGCTCTAGCTAGAACTAAGCTACCAGGTAGAAATATAATTCTGTCTGGTGTTTTAATCGTTTCTCTGTTTCCCTATGTTCTACTCTTTTTAGGATTGTTAGAAATAGTTAAAGCCGTTGGTTTGGGCAACAGTTATCTAGCTTTGATTATTCCCTATACGGCAATCAATCTACCGCTAACAATTCTGGTAATGCGGAGCTTTTTCGAGCAGTTACCCAAGGATCTTGAAGATGCTGCCAAAATTGACGGTTATAAAACTTTGGGGATGTTGGTCAAAATTGTCTTGCCCATGACTTTACCTGCTTTGGCTACTACAGGTATTTTGACCTTTATTTTTGCCTGGAATGAGTACATTTTTGCCCTGACTTTTATTACCCAGGAAGCTAAAAAAACTATTCCTGTTGCAACAGCACAGCTAGGAGGAGCAACTCTATTTGAGATTCCCTACGGTCCGATCGCAGCAGCAACGGTTTTAGGTACTCTACCGTTGGTTATTCTGGTACTGGTCTTCCAGCGTCAGATCGTACAGGGCTTAACTGCGGGAGCGGTTAAAGGATAGTAACTAATTATCAAACCGCCAATGTATATCTCAGAACCCGATAAAGGCGAGATCCGTAACTGCATCGAACGACAGCTAAAGGCATTTCAAGAAGATGATGCCGAAGGAGCGTTTGCTATTGCTAGCCCTGCTATACAGCAGCAGTTTGTAACGGCAGAAAACTTTTTAGCGATGGTAAAAAAAGATTATCATGTCGTCTATCACCCGCGATCGGTAATGTTTCGCGGTTTTACTTCAATTGATGATTTTCCCGCCCAGATAGTAATGCTAATGGATGAAGCAGGAACCCTGGTTAAAGCGGTTTATATCATGCAGCAACAGCGCGACGATCTTAGCTGGCGCATTCATGGTTGTATGTTAGTATCTCTCGACGAATCTTTAGAGTGAAGGTAGAGGGTGAAAAAATGAAAGAAAATAGGACAATTTAGTAGCGCGATCGCATTTTTAAAAGCTAACTACACAAAACCTTAGCGTGATGGCGAATATGGTCTTCAATGAAGGTGCTAATAGTAAAGTAGCTATGATCGTATCCTTCTTGAAATCTTAAATTTAAAGCTTGACCAGATTGCTTACAGGCTTCCTCAAATATTTCTGGTAATAATTGTTTTTGATGATAGAAATTATCGGCGGTTCCCTGATCGATAAGAATGGGATAGTCTAGCTGTGTTTGTCGGACGAGTTCGCTTGCGTCGTATTGTTTCCAAGTGGCGCGATCGCTACCTAAATAGGTAGTAAAGGCTTTTTCTCCCCAGGGACAGTTCATCGGCGCGGCAATGGGGGCAAATGCCGAGGCAGAAAGATATTTATCGGGATTTTTCAAAGCACAAATTAAAGCTCCGTGTCCTCCCATCGAATGCCCAAAAATACTTTGTTTTTTTGGCAATACGTTAAAGTTTGCGGCAATCAATTCTGGTAATTCCTGGGTAACGTAGCTATACATCTGATAGTGCTGTTGCCAGGGTTTAACGGTAGCATCGACATAAAAACTAGCACCACTACCAATATCCCAATCATCATCTGCTCCAGGTATACCCAAATTGCGAGGGCTGGTATCGGGCGCGACTAGCATAATACCGTAGGCAGAAGCGTATTTTTGCGCTCCTGCTTTAACGGTAAAGTTTTCTTCAGTACAAGTCAAACCAGATAGATAGTAAAGAATGGGGACTGGTTGAGTTTTTGCCTGTGGAGGTATGTAAACGGCAAAGTTCATCTCACAATTGCAAGTTACAGAAGCATGAGAATAATAGGCAACGGTTCCACCAAAGCAGAGATTTTCCGATTTTAGCTGGAGAGAGTTAGGCATAATTTTGAATTACGATACTATTTCGGTTAATGCTGGCTGTAGTTCTGGATATTGGTAATCAAAGCCAGCAGCCTGAGTTCTTTTGGGCAATACCTGTTGACCTTCTAAAACTACTTGCGCTCCATCTGCGAGCAGCATTTCCAAAACAAAATCGGGAACTGGTAGCCAGGAAGGGCGATTCATAACCTTACCCAAAGTGTGGCTGAGTTGATTCATTCTCACGGGGTTGGGTGCAGTGGCATTATAGACTCCTTCTAAGTTTGAATTAGCGATCGCTTCACAGATTAAATTAACCAGATCTTCGCGATGAATCCAGGAAAACCACTGTTTGCCACTACCAATTGGACCTCCTGCAAACATTTTAAAAGGTCCGATCATTTTGCCTAATGCGCCACCGTTAGCCAAAACGATACCGATGCGTAAAATAACCAAACGCACGCCATACTCTTTGGCTGGTTTGGCTGCGGCTTCCCACTCTTGGCAGACGCGAGCCAAAAAATCGTTACCAGAATCGCTGCTTTCTTCAAAAGTTGCGGTTTCACTAGTGCCATAATAGCCAATTGCCGAACCGCTTACTAAAACTTGAGGCTTTGATTTGGCTTGCGCGATCGCTTCAACTATTTTTTCTGTCACCTGTTTGCGGCTGTCCATAATTGCCTGTTTTTTAGACTTCGTCCAGCGTTCTGCCAGGGGTTCTCCTGCTAGATTAACCACTGCATCGGAGCCTGAAACTTTTTTTTGCCATTCACCAGAGGTGTCTGGCGTATATTTGATTACTTCCAAATTCGGATAAGCCGTACTGGGAAAAATTCGTTTAGCTTTGTCTGAGTTACGAGTAAAAACTAAAATTTGGTGTCCTTCGCTATTTAGCTTTTCGACTAGGCGAGTACCGACAAGTCCTGTTGCTCCTGTTATTGCTATTTTCATATATAAATATTAGCTAATTGTTATCTACGTAAAGATTTTATCTAAGTTGCAGTCGCTATCGATCGCCAGATCGCTTCTAATCTAAAAGCGACCGCTGTGTTAGCGATCGCCTCTTATAAATTCATTTAAATACGATAATTATGGTCTAATATTATCAGTCTGCTCGGTTTCTTCGCCGCCTTGAATTTTTAGCAGCAAAAACCCCCAACTCATGCCGATTAAAGTCAGCACGATTCCTAAAATTGCTCCGTTAAACAACATACTTTCAGCACTCATGCAAATTTCTCCTAGTTATTTGTTTTAATATTTATTAATGGATTAATCTTACCTTATCGATTACTAATAATACTTTAGATCGTCTCTATAACGAGATTTTGTTAGTAGCGATCGCCTTATTTTAGTCACTAAAATTATGATTCCACATTTAGCAGTTACTTTGGGCGATCCAGCAGGAATTGGAGGCGAAGTTATTTTAAAAGCCCTTGCAGATTCGTCTCTAACTAAAAACTGCCAGATTACAGTAGTTGGTAATCGATCGCTCTTGCAAGCTACTTACGAACATTTACTGGAAAATAGCCAGTTAGAAGCTAGAGATTTAGCCAACCCCCGACATCTATCAGTTATCGATCTGCCTTGGGATGAAACCCTGAACTTTGGACGGGGTAATGCTGCTACAGGACAAATTAGTTTTGCTTGTTTAGAACGAGCGATCGCTCTAACTCTAGCAGGAAAATTTCAGGGTATCGTTACCGCACCAATTGCTAAATTTCTCTGGAAAGCCGCAGGTTATAACTATCCAGGACAGACAGAAGTTTTAGCGCAAAAAGCAGGAGTAGATAAGTTTGGAATGCTGTTTGCAGCGCGCTCGCCTCACACTAATTGGCAATTAATTACGCTTCTGGCTACCACACATATTTCTCTAGCGCAGATATCTCAAACCCTAACGCCCGACTTACTATCTGAAAAACTAAGTTTGTTAATAGACTGTTTGCGACAGGATTTTGACTTCGATCGCCCGCAAATTGCGATCGCGGGTTTAAATCCCCACAGTGGTGAGGCAGGACAACTAGGAACCGAGGAAAGAGATTGGTTGAACACTTGGCTGAAAGACGAACGAACCAAATATCCTCAAGTTGAGTTACTCGGTCTAATTCCTCCCGATACCATGTGGGTCAAACCAGGACAGGCTTGGTATGGCAATTATGACGGCAAGAGTGCTAACGCTGCCGATGCCTATCTCGCCCTCTATCACGATCAGGGATTGATTCCCGTAAAGTTAATGGCATTCGATCGCGCCATAAATACTACCATCGGTCTACCGTTTATTCGGACTTCACCCGATCATGGAACGGCATTTGATATTGCTGGTCGCGGAATTGCCGATCCTAGCAGTATGAAAGCAGCGATCGAACTCGCTACTAAAATAAGCATTCAGAGAACTAGGGACAATTTGTAAATTACCCTTACTCTTTTTTAGCAATTCTAGGTTTTTCTTTGCTAGAGCGAGATTTATTTTTTCTGCCAGAATTATTAGAAGCTTGACGGGTCGGGCGATCGCTTTTTTCACCGTCATAAATATCTAAATAAACCGAATGACCTGCCAAAGCAGCAGCAGTATCTATAACAGTTCTAATTGCTTGAATATTGCGTCCACCGCGACCGAACACTTTGCCTCGGCTTTCGCTATCGAAAGCAACTCTCAGCCAAATTTTTTCTCTAACTACTTCACTGTTGGCATACAGAGATTCTGGGTTGTCTAACAAAGGCTCGATTAAAAATTCAACCAGCCCTACATAGTCTGGGCTAGTTTTGGTCTGTCTAGGCATTAACTCTGTCGAGAACTTGGGCTTTTCTAAGAATGCTTTTAACGGTTTCGCTAGGCTGTGCGCCCTGTTCTAGTCGTTTGACAATTGCAGGAACGTTGAGTCTAGTTTCGTCAGTTCTAGGATTGTAATAGCCCAATTCTTCAATGGGACGACCATCGCGGCGATCTCTGCTATCAATCGCTACCAAACGGTAGCTGACTTCTCTTTTTTTACCAAATCTTTTTAAACGGAGTTTGAGCATATATATTTAAGTTCTTTAAGAGCGAAATACAGTCCTTAACGATTGTAAACTATCTATCTATTTTGCGAAATTTTAATTCAGACAATTTTCTATTCTACAACGTACCAAAACCTTTTTTCTTTTTTTTCTTCTTTTTCTTAGGACTGGTTTCCTGCTGAGGGCGAAAACCAGGCATCGCACCGCCGCCCATACCTGGCATTCCCATTCCTGGCATACCGCCGCCCATACCTGGCATTCCCATTCCTGGCATGCCTCCTCTACCCATTTGCTGCATCATCGAGCGCATCTTAGTAAAGTCTTTAATCAATTTACTGACATCTTTTTCTAAAAAACCAGAACCTTTAGCAATACGGCGGCGACGACCAGGAGATTTTGCCAGTAAATCTGGATTGGCTCTCTCATCTTTAGTCATCGAATTGATCATCGACTCGGTTTGTTTGAGTTGAGATTCACCTTTTGCCAAATCTGCACCGCTAATTTTGCCCATACCAGGAATTAGCTTGAGAATGCCACCTAGAGAACCCATATTTTTGAGCAGGCGCATCTGCTTGAGAAAGTCGTTAAAGTCGAACTGAGCCTCCATGATTTTGGACTGCATCTGTTCTACATCGGCGAGATCGATTTCTTCTTGAGCTTTTTCAACCAGGGTAAGGACATCACCCATATTAAGAATCCGAGAAGCCAGGCGATCGGGATAAAATGGCTCTAGTGCCTCGACTTTTTCTCCCGTCCCGACAAACTTAATTGGCTGTCCCGATACCTGTCTGACGGATAGTGCCGCACCACCGCGACTATCGCCATCTAACTTAGTTAGAATTGCTCCTGAAATGCCAATTTCTTCGCTGAAGGTATGGGTAAGATTGGCTGCTTCTTGTCCCGTCATCGCATCGACTACCAGCAAGGTATCGTCTGGCTTGACAGTTTCTTTAATGCGGGCTAATTCCCCCATCATTTCTGGGTCTATTTGCAGTCTACCAGCAGTATCGATAATTACCGTATCTACTTCCATTTCCTGGGCGCGGGCAACACCCTGACGGGCAATTTCTACGGGATCGGCATCAGTTCCCATTTCAAATACGGGAACATCAATTTGTTTGCCCAAAGTCAACAACTGATCGATCGCCGCAGGACGGTATACGTCGGTACCAACCATTAAACAACTGCGTTTTTGCTTGCGTAGATACAGAGCGAGTTTGGCGGTAGCGGTAGTTTTACCCGTACCCTGCAAACCTGCCATCAAAATAACTGTAGGCGGTTTCTCTGCTTTAGCCAGGGGAACGTTGCTTTCCCCCATTACTCGTACTAATTCGTCGTAAACAATTTTGATAAATTGCTGTCCTGGATTGACACCAGAAATTACCCCTTCTCCGAGGGCTTTTTCTTCCACCTCGGCAATAAAGGTTTTAACTACCTGCAAGTTGACATCGGCAGATAGTAAGGCGCGTCGTACTTCCTTAAGCGCGTCTTGAATATTAGATTTAGATATTTTGTCCTGACCGCGTAGTTTTTTCCACGCATCATCTAATTTATCGGCTAGAGCATCAAACATAAAGCAGTTATTGAATTTATTATTGGCTAATTATTATTTGTTTGTTATTGATTAGATTTTAGTTTAGTTATCCTATTTTACAAATTCTTCGGGTTTGGTTATCGTTTTTGTAGAACACTCTCGAACGGTATGAAAAAAATTTTGTTCTTTTTGCCGATCTATACTTTCTTTATTAAACCTAATGCCTAGTGTCTAGTGCCTAGTGCCTAATCTTCAATTGACCAAACAAAGACTCGATACTTTACTTGTAAGCCTTAACTTCTGCAATTCTCGTGCTGTAGCACAACGTTATATCAGAGCGGGAGAAGTTACGGTAGACGATCGCCTGATTGATAAACCAGGTACTGAGGTTGATGTCAATGCGGCAATTGTCCTCAAGCAAAAACCACCTTATGTATCTCGCGGTGGAGAAAAGTTAGCTGAAGCTCTAAAAACTTTTGACATCGACGTTAACGGACGTATTTGTCTCGATGGGGGAATTTCTACTGGCGGGTTTACCGATTGTTTGTTGCAGGCAGGAGCGGCACTGGTATACGGTGTTGATGTCGGCTACGGACAGGTAGCCTGGAGTTTACGGCAGAGCGATCGCGTAATTCTTAAAGAAAGGACTAATTTTCGCTATCTCACTCCTCAAGAACTTTATGGCGATTGCGATCGCGCTAATTTGGGAGTGATGGATTTATCCTTTATTTCTCTAACCAAAGTTTTAGCCAACCTACGTAACTTTTTAGCCTCACCTCACGAAGTAGTTTTGCTAGTCAAACCGCAGTTTGAAGTGGGAAAAGACAAGGTTGGTAAAAATGGCGTAATTCGCAACCCCCAACATCGAGCCGAGGCAATTTATCGAGTTTGGCAAGTCGCCCGCGATCTAGGCTGGCAATACCAAGGGCTAATTCCCTCTCCCCTTCGAGGTCCTGCGGGAAATATCGAGTATTTACTCTGGTTGAAAACGCACCTACCAGAACAGCCAATAAATTCCCAACAAATTGAGAAAATTATTAGCGAAGTAGCCAATATTTCTAGTTGATTAAAGTATCCCTGGAACGCTTTAAAATTTGTTCTTTAAAAGCTTTGCGAGCAAAACTGTCTTCTGCATTTTGTCGTAAAAACTCCGAGTCAATTTTAACCAGAATTTTTGGACCTGAATTTGCCAGACGTAAAGTCATGCCGTCAACTAGTGAAACTATAGTGATACTTTTTCCGTTAACATAGGTACCATTTGCTCCTAAATTAATTGCTTCCCAACTTTGTTCGGTTTTCTTAAACTCCAGATGATAGCGCGATACTACAGCACTATAAAGTACAACTTCATTATCGGAAGCACGTCCGACCCGAATAGTAGATTCATTTTTAAAAGTCCAGCTTTGAACTGGTACTTCTTGAAGGGGATGCAATAAAGTTAGAGTAATCACAAATAAGTTATATAGGTCAGTTAAGGATTGACAAACAACTGGCAAAATAAAATAAAAATTACAATTTCATATTAGCCGATCGCTTTTTGAATGTCGGTACGTTAGTTATGTCTGAGGCAAATCAGACTTTAAAGAATAATAGTTTGTTTATACTATGTTCGAGTCATAGATCGAGCGGCAAAACAGAGTTTTATAATTAAACCGCCACTTTATAAAAAACGGTGCTTTCCAAAATCCGCTCTAGTGAACTGTCTTAATACAAGTGCGATCGCTCGATATTTAATGAGGTAAATAGTACTCCGCTTTGAAAAGACGGAGTACTGTTAGCTAACGCCAGCTTTTATTTTCCAAATTTCTGATCTGGCGTTCGAGGCGATCTATTCTGCCTCTCAACTCGTCTAATTCTGATTGTCGAGGAACGCCTAAATCCTGTAACATATTTTTGACCTGTCTTTCAGCTTGCTGCTGCATATCGCCAGAATCAGATCTAAATTGGCTCATCAAATCGTCAACCATAGACTTGGCTTGCTCGGAGTTAATTTTTCCATCTCTGACCCATTCTTCGCTAACTTCACGAATCTTTTCGGCAACCAGAGAAGTCGTACCAATACCAACCATCAATAGCTGTTTCAACCAATCGTTATTTTCCATATTAATTTCCTCAAATTTATTTACTATGTTACTGCGACCTAAGAATAGTCACAGCATACCTACGTCTGTTAGGCATAGGCTTTTAAAACAATTTCGAGAACCAACTCTCTACCTACTGTGACTGACGGTTAAGCATACAAAAATATTATTATCAATTTTTTATTTATATGGTTATTGAATGGCTTAAGTTTAGAGTAGCATCAGATGCCAGAGAAAAATTTATTCAGCAAGATGAAGCAATTTGGACGGCAGCACTAAAAAGTCGTTCTGGTTTTATCGGCAAAGAAGTTTGGCTCGATCCGAGTAAAGCCAGTGAAGTTATTTTTGTAATTCGCTGGCAAAGTCGCCAACAGTGGAAATCTATTCCTATGGATTTTCTGGCAGCTACGGAACGTGAATTTATCCAGGCTATGGGAAAAACTAAGTATAAAATGATAGAAAGCAAAGAATTTCAAATCCGCAAATTTTCCCGTTTAGACATAGAAAAGTAGCTTTGGTTGTTTTATGGCTCACTGTCCTCGCTGCGATCGCGCTATTGATTCTCAAGCAATAGAATGCCCTCACTGTCACGAACGGCTTAAAGCTTTCGGACATCCAGGGATTCCCCTGCACCGAGCTACAGAAACCGAGTTTTTATGCGATCGCTGCGTCTATCATCATGACGATACCTGTAATTTTCCCCAACGCCCCAACGCCAAAACCTGTACTTTGTTTCGCGATCGCTCTTTGCCTATAGTTGAAGAAACCGCGCCTCCAGCTATAAGTAGTTGGCAATCGTTTAAAAACTGGTGCGCTCGCCATCGTGCTTTGGTAATAGTTGCCGTAATTGCTCTGTTTAGTGTTTTACTAACTTTACTGTCAGCTTAAGCGAGTAACGATTGCAAATCTGACTTGCACTCTCCCTTGCTCCCCTGCCTTCCAAACTAGTTGCTACTATGGTTTACTGTCCTGTTTTTCCGTTGCTCGTACCAGATTATGGTCTAGAGACTTATCGTAAATAGGTAAATCGAACCAAAAAGTAGTTCCTTTTCCAACCTCGCTTGTAAGATGAACCTGACTGTTGTGTTTTTCAATAATATTGCGGACGATAGAAAGTCCCAGTCCCGTTCCTTCTAAAGTATGAACGCGATTTTCAACTCTAAAAAATCGCTCGAAAATAGCTTCTTTGTCCTCGGGAGAAATACCAATTCCCGTATCGATTACTTCTACTCTTACCTGTTGTGGTTGAGTGGGAATTACGGTGTCGGGTTCGACAGGGTATGCCCGAATAGTTACTTTACCACCTGCATGAGTAAATTTAAGACTATTGCCAACCAAGTTAGTCAACACCTGTAATAACAAATCGTAATGCCCTAAAACAGTGGGTAAATTTGGCGCAATTTCCCGTTCGATTCTAATTCCCTTATCTTTGGCATTAAGCTGATAAGTTCTAAGAGTTTGTTCGATTGGTTGGGTCAGATCTACTTCACCAAGTTTATAAGTTTTTGAAGATTCTAAGCGAGATAGATCTAAAACATCATTGACCAAACGGCTGAGGCGATCGGTTTCGTGATTTGCCGTTGCTAAAAATTCTCGCTTTTGTTCTTCGGTTAAATCCTCACCGTATTCAAACAGAGTTTCGATAAAAGATTTGATATTAAATAAAGGCGTTCTCAATTCATGAGAAACATTGCTAATAAATTGACTTTTAGCTTCGTTGAGTTCTACTTCGCGGGTAATATCTTGAATGGTCATGGCAATTCCTTTGATATTTTCCCGTTCGCTATCGACAACTCGTCTGAGTAAAACTCTAACAGTTCTTTCTACTGGTTGCGCGATCGTAATGCGAAATTCATCTTGAGGAATTAGATGTTCGCTATTACCAATCGTTAAACTATGTTCATGAGTCTGAACCTCCGATTCGCTTTCGTTCTTGTTAGCAATAATTTGATATAGAGGCTTAGTTAGTTTGATAGTAAGTTCTGAGGGTAGATGATGGAGTATATTTTCACCGATCGCATTTTCTTTCCAGTCAAAGAGCCTTCTAGCAGTAGGATTGACCAAAATAATCTTCATATTGGTGTCGATGAGAACCGCACCGTCAGCGATGGTAGTTACTAGCGTTTCTAATTTGGCTTTTTCGGCAGTTAATTCTTCAATATTTTGTTCTTCGTATTTTTCCAGACGTTCTGCCATGAAGTTAAAGCTAGCGATCAATTCGCCTAATTCTCCTCTAAGTGGCAAATCGATGCGCTGTTTGAAGTTTTTGGCGGCAATGTTTCTCACACCGACTAGTAGTTCTTTAATCGGTCTGGTAATCATCAAAGCATTAAAGACATTGCCTAAAATTACCATCGCCCAGATGGTAATAAATACCGAAATTGTGACATCTCTAGTCAGGTTGGAAGAAGCGACTATTGTAGGATTGGGATTGATGCCGACAGCTAAAACTCCCAAGTATTTATTTTCTTGTCTTAAAGGAACGAATACGTCAGTAACTTCCCCATTAGGAGTATCGTGCTGGCGAATAAATGGCAGTTCGCTATTTTCAGCATAATCGTCTGGTAATTGAATTTGTCGCTTAATTGTCAGAGAATTTTGTACCTCAGCCTGAGAATAGGGAATACCAAAAAAGATATTACCATCGCGATCGGCATAAATTAGATAGCGTACGCTGGAAGTACTGAGGAAAAAACGACTGGAAAAACGAGCTAAACCACTAAGATCGTCTTCAGCAATAAAAGGAGTAGCATTAGCCGCCAGCAACAATCCCAAATCGCTACCAAAACGAGTGTCGTGAATTCTGGCATCCTGTTGAATTGTATTTACCGTCCAGAAAGTAAGACCACTCATCACCAAGGAAACTACTAAGGTAGCTGCTGCCATGAGTTTGGTCTGGAGAGTGAATTCCGACCACCAAAGGGCAATAATTTCTTTAAGCTTGGTAATAAGAGTCAGCAAAATACTCCGCGTAAATAATTAATAAATGTTAAGTTGCTTGCAATTATAGTCTATCAATTAGTACGGAAGTAATCGATGAATTTTATAGTTTGAGACGATGACCGATATCGCGACGATAATACATAGCTTCAAATTGAATAGTCGCTACCGTACCGTATGCCAGCGAGATTGCTTCTGAGTGGTTGTTTCCCAGGGCGGTAACTCCTAAAACCCTGCCACCATCGGTTATAAGGCGATCGCCCTGTAATTTGGTTCCTGCATGAAAAATTGTCACTCCCGATTCGCTATTGGTTTTTAGTCCAGAAATTTCATATCCTTTTTGATAGCTGTCGGGATAGCCGCCAGAAGCTATGACCACACAAACTGAAGCTTTATCATTCCAGGTTATGGGCGGTTGCGCTGCCAATCTCTGTTCTACGCAAGCAAACAATAATTTCTCCAGAGGCGTTGCCAACAAAGGTAAAACTACTTGAGTTTCAGGATCGCCAAAGCGACAGTTAAATTCGATTACTTTAGGATTGCCTTGGGGTGTAATCATCAAACCAGCATAAATTACACCTCGATAATCGATACCCCGTTTGTTTAGAGCTTTGAGAATGGGTTGCAAAATTTCCTGTTGAATTCGCTGCTGCAAGCTATCATCTACTAGAGGCAGTGGCGCGTAAGCTCCCATACCGCCAGTATTTTTTCCCGTATCTTTTTCGCCAATACGTTTGTGATCCTGAGCGGGTATTAACGGGCGAATAGTTTTACCATCGGTAAGTGCCAAAACCGAAACTTCTTCCCCTGCTAGAAATTCTTCAATTACCAACTGAGTAAAATTTTGCGCGAATAAACCGTCGATCGCCGCGATCGCTTCTGAAACTGTAGCAGCGACAATTACTCCTTTACCTGCTGCCAAACCATCGACTTTGATTACTATCGGCGCACCTTGTCGTTCGACATATTCCCTAGCAGCAGCAGCATCAGTAAAAGTATGGGCTTGGGCAGTAGGAATATTTTCTGACTGCATTAACTCTTTTGCCCAGGACTTACTCGACTCTAGCCTCGCTCCTGCCTGAGTAGGACCGAATACGGGAATCTGCTGCTGCTGTAAATAATCAGTAATACCCATAGCTAGAGGTACTTCAGGTCCTACTACTACCAGAGAAATATCATTGGCTTTTACCGCACTAGCTATTCCTTGAAAATCATCGACGGCTACAGCTAAATTTTGACAATTTTTCAGTGTGGCGGTACCGCCATTACCTGGAGCGCAAAATACTCTTTCGACATTGGACGAGCGCAATAATGTCCATGCCAGGGCGTGTTCTCTACCACCGTTACCTACTACTAAAATTTTCATTGACAAGCGACTTACAAACAACCAACTATCAACTATATAACTAATAGGGGAGCAAACGTTAATCGATCGCCATCGCTGCATTTTTTGTCTGAGTTAATATTTTATCGATGGAGATTTAATTAAAAGCTTGCAACTTCTCGAACAGTTGGGTTACTTTTGTTAGATCTTTATCACCAGGCGATCGCTCCACACCACTAGAAAGATCGATTCCGTCAGGATTCAAACGTGACAAAGGGTCTAAAATATTTTCTGGGGTTAAACCTCCTGCCAGCAGCCAAGGTAGCTCGGGATTAAATTGCTCTAAGTCCTCCCAATCGAGAGTTTTTCCCGTACCGCCTAACATTTGAGGGTCATAAGCATCTAACAAAATAGTATCTATCCGATGGAGATAGGGTTTGAGCTCGGCTAAAATTGCGGCAGTTTTGATTCTAAAAGCTTTAATTAATTCGATTTCTGAAGGCAGAATTTGACGCAGGCGATCGCAATATTCTGGAGTCTCATGACCGTGAAGCTGCACACTGGTCAACTTAGCAGTAAGTACCGTCTGCAAAATGGTTTCTGAAGCGGTATTGGCAAATACGCCAATTTTATCTACGTCGGGTGGCAAAGTTTCCACTATTGCTTTAATTTGTTGCGGTCTAACGTATCTAGGCGATCGCTCCACACAAATAAACCCTAAAGCAGTCGCACCTAATGCAGCGATCGCTTTTCCTTGTTGCGCTTGAGTAATGCCACAAATTTTAACTCGCACGATTAAAATCTATCTTACTGTTAATTATTTAAAAGAAACGAAGTTGTTTGCCCAAAGATTTTTATAATCTCTATAAACTAAACCACATAAAGTATAAACAATTCAAGGAAACAATATTTATATGCTATCTACTTTAGTCTTCGCGGCTCAGACAACTCCTGCAACTATTGATTGGAATCCTTCGGTAGCCATCGTGATGATTATGTGCAATTTAATTGCGATCGCCATTGGACGGTATGCGATTCAAAAACCAGGTCAAGGTCCAGATTTACCCGTCCCCCAACCAGAAATGTGGGATAAGTTTGGCGTTCCCGAACTGTTGGCAACTACTAGCTTAGGACATATTATTGGTGCTGGCGTGATTTTAGGATTGGGTAACGCTGGAGTTCTTTAGAAAGTAAATTTTGAGAACCGAGAGCGAATGATTATATCCGCTCTATCAGTTGGTAGTTAACACTATACTACAAACAGAACAGTGTTCTTTAGCTTTGTCTCCGTAGCCTGGCTGCGGAGTTTATCTAGCTATTGTCGATTTTCAAAAGAATGCGGCTCAGAGTGTTGTTCGTACAGCACCGAGAAAGGTGCAGCAGTGATACCATGAACGATAACAGAACCCATAACAATCAGACTAGTAAAGTACCATATCAGATCTATACCAGTTTCATGTGCGGCCAGGTTAGCGTAGAAAATTGCTGCAACGCCAATCGGACCAAACCAACCCATAAAGAGGGCATCTTTATATCCTTGAGTATGGGGAATAAAGCGATTGAGAAGCAAGAAAGCTGGAAGGCGACGCAGCAACAAAATTGCTACCACCAGAGCTAATCCTTGCCAACCGATAGATAGCCATTCTTGCCACGGTAAAAACAAACCAAACAGAGTAAAGGTTACTGTAGTAGTAATCAGATCGAAGGCATCTTGGACATTTTCTTCTTGTAAGCGATCTGACGCTTTGATAACCAGGTCAAAACCCACCCCTGCCATAAAGACAGCTAAAATGCCGTCACTGCCAATTAATTTAATTCCCCCTAAAACAATCAAAGTCAAAGCAACCACGTACGCTAAAAAAGACTGTTTGTCCATCGTTTTCTTGCGCTGTCCCCATTGCAAAAATTTGGCTGCCAGATAACCAATAAGTAAGCCAAAAATTATCGCTGCTCCCACATCCCAAAGCAAAGTAACAGTAAGCCAATGAACGATAGGATTGGGATGAGATGGAATAAGAATAAGCAGGGGTAAAAAAACAAAGGGATAGGCTAAACCATCATTCAATCCAGACTCAGCAGCCAGGAGATTGCGAACTCTTGAAGGAAGGTGCTTTTCGGCAAATTTACCAGTAACGATGGTTGAGGCTAAAACTGGGTCGGTGGGGGCGATCGCTGCACCCATGAGGAGCGCGACCCAAAGATCTACCCCCAGAAACCAATATATTAGTAAGCTACTGACTGCCCACATTGCCAGCATTAAAGGACCGAGCAAAATCGCCAAACTACGCCAGCGATGCAAGGGATAAGCTTTTTCCAAACGGAGAGCAGTAGAAACAAGCTGAATCGCGATTGCCAGACGAGTGATTTCTTCAAAAATTAGTTCTCTGGTTGCCCATTGTTGGGGATTAAAAATATTAAAAATGGGTCCCAAAACGATTCCCAAACAGACAGCGAGAATAGGAGCAGAAAGATAAAGTCGCTCTTTAATATAGCGAGACAGCAATCCGTAAAGGAACAGAATCCCTCCCAAACCTAACAGAGCGATATTAAACTTTGTTGGGTCGAGAGACTGAGCCATAACTTTGTAAATGTCAAAACCAAAATATTATCAGACTTATTATCAAATTTATTACGCGATCGCTTCATCTTTCAGAAGATAGAAGGGTAAATAGATTACAGCCAGAAAAAAAATTACTAGCGCGGTAATTTATCACTCAGGCTAGATTCAAGTAATGGTGCTATGGAACGAAACTTTAGCCTAGATTGCGATCGCTCGTTACAGTGAACTATTTCCTATTAAAATAGAATTGGTTCGCTTCCAGATGTAGAAGCAATTGTCATCGAATCAGCAGAAACAGTTGCCGTGATTAAGAAAGAAACTAAACTATAGAAGGACTGAAGGATTCTTCGGCAAAGATACAGAACGAGTTAGTTTTATGTTAGACATTTAGTAGTGAAGATCGCTCTATTTAATGAAGTAACTCGGTTCGGGTCATTAAAAATAGCTTTGAGATATCAGACCGAGACTTTGAATATTCGATTGTTTAAACCTTTGCAGTTTAGGGTGCTGCTTCTAGTTTTTCTCGGTTTAGCGATCGCACCAAGCTTATAGGAAACTCCTGCCTGCTGATTCTGGCAGCATAGTTGGCGGACAAATATGCTCGAAAATCTTGGCGCTCGCTAATATAGGTCTTAAAAAAAGCCAAACTTAGTTGTTTGAGATAATTTTGAGCGATGCGAGGACTCGGACCAATAGCTCTTTGTGGTACGGGAATACTGCCAGAAGACTCATTGAGTACCGAAAAATGGGTTCCTCCTTTAAGTAAAGCCAAATATTTTTGCTCTGTAGTCAGCCAGGTAAAGGGCATGATTTGTTCTGCTAATGCTGGAGTAACAGGATCGGCACTACCAGACATCAACATGACGGGAATTTCTATCTCGCTCATGCCAGCTTGACCAAAAACTGCACTAACTAAAGGATTGATCGCTATTGCTGCGACAATTCTGCGATCGCGCAGTTGGTATTCTCGACGGGGTAATTCTAATGCCAAACACTGCAAGAGCAATGAGATATTGAAAGTATCTTCGAGATTGCTGCACTCACTTCGCAGATTGTCAAAATTTAACTCGGCACCTGCTAAAGCTAAAGCGGTATAGGCTCCAAATGATTGTCCGATAATTCCTACCTGCTGAGTATTTAGCTGTTGAGAGTAGTTGGCTTCGAGTTCGTCTAGCAAAAATTTAATGTCCAAAGGGCGATCGACTAATTCACGAGGTGGAGTGACATCATTGGCAAAACCTTCTAACAAATCCTGAATTTGACTGGAGTTACTACCTGGATGTTCGGGGACGGCAACTGCAAAACCACGAGCGGCTAAATATTTGGCTAAATAGGCAAAGGTAGTGCGATCGCTGCCCAAACCATGAGAAATAACAATTAGGGGAGTTTTACCCTCAGTTTGAGGTAAATAGAGATCGACAGGGAAAGTTCGTTTGCGTTGGCGATCGCGCAAAGTTAACAGTTGTTGGCGATAGGAAAAGTCATTAGAGCTTATGGGTAAAAGGTTAGAAGCGGCAAGATTTTCATTTCTTTCTGCACTCGCCTCTCGTTCGACAGCAGCGAAAGCTCTTTCGCTTTTTTGAATGATTTCACTAATACTGCCAACAATGGCAAACCCCTGATTGGAATCAATGCGAATGCCTTGAGTGGGATATTTTTTAAGTACGTTAAGCAAAGTCAAACCTTCTCGTTCGTCGGCTGCGGCTAAAATTAATGCCGAACGCAAAGCATAAAAACCTGGTTGTCTTGCGGAAGTTTTGATAACCCTGCCAATTCTTTCGAGTATTTTTTCTCCCTGATAGGAATAGAGAAATTGCGCGATCGCTAAGGGACTTAGATCGGCTTTAGTGCTTAAAGCAGTTTTAAGTTGTTCTAACTGTGCTGGTTGGAGATAGCCAGCAAAAGTATTAAAATCGCTCTCGATCTTGCCTTCTTTGGCATAAATCTCTAAAGATTTTACCGATAAACTAAATTCTAGCGGTCCATAATCTAAATAAATGTTTTCCGCACTTATAGCTTTTGACGCTGGCAAAGCAGGAATACCCAAACAGCAGCCCAAATTAATTATCGCAACTGCTAATTTAAAACCCAATCGAGAACGCTTACTACTATTTATTCGAGCGGTAGAGCGATCGGCAATAACAGACGAAATTGGTGACATCAAACTTTTGTAGCGCAATTATTCTCTACCGTTCTAACATTTTCTCGACCCAATTCTAAATTAGTTAAAAACTGCGTCTACCCCCTTGTTAAAACCATTAGTTTTTTATAATAGCTTAAGGCTTAAAGCTTCAATTAAAATTCATAGCCAAAAGTTTCAATATCGATACTGAATGCCTCACTAACAAGCAGACGTGTTTCTGCAGTGTAGTAGTCACGATATTTGTCACGCTTGGTAGTGTTTACCTTTGGTAATTGCTGGCGAACTATGTCGAGGCGATCGCAGATTTTGTCGAAGTCTGACTGAAAGTGTTCGTACCGACCGATAAAATCTACTAATAATTTGCCATCGGCATAGAGAAAATCGTATTGCAACCTGACTTCTTCACTACAACGCCAGCGGATGTAGCGATCGAAATTTTCCATACTTTTGACCAAGGGAATGAGTGGATGCATAGTGTCGGGGCTTCTTAGCATATAGTAATATAACGACACCTGCCAGTCCCAGGGATTTCTGACAAAAGCGAACTTAAAATAATTATCGTAGCGATCTGCACCGATTAGCGTCCTGACCTTTTCGGCACTAAAGTGTTTGTGAGGACGTGCCAGCACTGGCATATCGCTATTAGTAACTTTTCTCGCCAATAATTTTAACCGACAGGTAAGATCGAAACGCCGATCGTATTTTTCCAACATCTTTTGAACGCTAGTACCGCCTGTTTTATAAATATGAATAAAGACAAATTTTTTGGAGTCTGAGACTAACATGGGCGATCGATGATTGGCATTATGTTGTAAATACTATACAGCTTCTACCTAAATAGTCTGGCAGAAATTTGTTTTACTTTTGCTTTTGGTTTTACAATGAGTTTTTTCCATATCTTGTCAACAGCCAAAATTGCTCTAGTCATACTATGAAACAACTCAAGGGAAGAGATTTACTAGCCACACCTGACTTGAACCAACAAGAAATAGAAGATGTGTTGCAGCTAGCCAAACAGCTAAAAAATGGTGAATTAAAGCCTCGCTGCGATAAAGTCCTGGGTTTATTATTTTATAAAGCTTCGACTCGTACTCGCGTTTCTTTTAGCGTGGCAATGTATCAGTTGGGCGGTCAAGTAATCGATCTCAACCCTAAAGTTACTCAAGTAGGACGAGGCGAACCAATTGAAGATACTGCCAGAGTATTAGACCGCTATTTAGATATTTTGGCGATTCGTACCTTTGCCCAACAAGATTTGCAAACCTTTGCCGAGTATGCTGCAATTCCTATTATTAACGCTCTGACCGACTTAGAACATCCCTGCCAAATTTTGGCAGATTTATTGACCGTACGAGAAAATTTTGGCTCTTTAAAGGGTTTGACTTTAACCTATGTCGGTGATGGTAACAACGTGGCTCATTCTTTACTTTTAGGCGGTGCTTTAACGGGTTTAAACGTAAGGATCGCCGCGCCTGAAGATTATCAGCCAAATTCAGAAATTGTTAGCCAAGCCAAACAATTAGCTACCAATTCAGAAATTGAAGTTCTAACAGATCCCATTGAAGCGGTAACGGGAGCGCAAATTGTCTATACAGACGTTTGGGCAAGTATGGGACAAGAAGATTTAGCCGATGCCAGAATGCCTATTTTTCAGCCATATCAGGTCAACGAAAAGCTGATGAGTCATGCCGACAAAGAAGCAATTGTGCTGCACTGCTTGCCCGCCCATCGTGGAGAAGAAATTACCGCCGAAGTCATGGAAGGAGCGCGATCGCGCATCTGGGATCAGGCAGAAAATCGCATGCACGCACAAAAGGCTTTGATTGCTGCTCTATTAGGATTGGAGGAATAATGGCGATCGGAAATGATACGGGCAAGGCATGCCTTGCCCCTGCTACTACTGCATTTCTCCTAAATTAAACAAAAAGGGAACGCTGCCGTTGGATTCGCCGCCCATTACTAAGACTTTGGGCATTTGCGAACCTCCCTGTCGCCAGGCTTCGATCGCTTCTTTTTGCAGTACTAGTTCGCCACCTTGTGCTTTGAGGGTTTCTGCCAGTAATCTTTGAGCCTCAGCGCGTCCTTTAGCGCGGTTGACATCTGCTTGAGCCTGTTGTTCTGCTTCCCTGGCAATATATACAGCTCGTCTGGCTTTTTGCTCGGCAATTTGTTTTTCCTCTACGGCTCTAGCAAATTCGGGAGAGAAGCTCAGATCGACTACGCTGGTATCGAGAACGGTAATGCCATACTTATCTAATCGCGAACCAAGGGCAATATCAAAATCTTCTTTAAGTTCGCTGCGTTTGGTAATTGCTTCTTCTACAGTTCTTCTAGCGGCAGCAATTTTAAATGATTCTTGAGTTTGGGGAGCAATAATTTTGGCAACAATATTTTGTAAGGTTCCCTGTTTGCGTCTAATTTCGACAATTTGAATTGGATCGAGACGAAAGTTAATCGCAAAGCGAGCTTTAAGATCTTGTAAATCTTTAGTAGAGCTTTCGGCAGGAACTTCAAATTTTTGAACGGTTATATCGTATATATCGACGTTAGAAACTAGGGGTGGTCGAAAATGAAGTCCTTCGAGTAATTCTCCATCTTGAGCTTTACCTAAAATACTCAGAACCCCTGCTTCACCTGGATTGATAATTACAAAGGAATTAAATGCTATGAGGATAATTAGAGCGGCAATAATACCACCTGCTAGTGGCTGCCAACTGGTAGACTGATTATTCATTCTTGTATATATTTAAAAAGTTTTCGTAATGCTTTGTTCGCGCACGATTTTGAAACTCCGTTATAAAATCACAGAGTATGCAACCTAGAAAGTTTATCGTATTTCAGAAATTAAAAGCGGGAATTATTTACCCAAACTTTTGCTAGCGTACTACAAAATTAACAGTTGACTTTAATCTAGTAAATAATAATGTCATTTAGCAACGAGGATTTAGCCTTTCTTCCCGCACTCAAACAAGCTCGATTAATTCGCGATCGCGCTATTTCGCCTTTGGAATTAACCGAATTATATTTATCCAGAATCGATAAATACAACCCCCAGCTAAACTGTTTTTATCATGTAGCAGCAGATTCAGCGATCGCCGATGCCCGACAAAAAACCGAATATCTGGCAAAGAGTAAAAGTAATAGCGATTTACCGCCTTTATTTGGTGTACCCACTGCTATTAAAGATCTGACCTCAGTTAAAGGTATGCCGACTACTTACGGAGTAGGAGCGATAAAAGATAATTTTGCTACCTATGACGATAACATTACCCTCAAGCTCAAACAGGCAGGCACAATTATTTTAGGCAAAACTGCAACTTCTCAACTTGGTTCTTTACCCTACACCGAACCAGAAGGATTTGCTCCCACTCGCAACCCCTGGAATTTAAACTATACACCAGGAGGTTCTAGCGGTGGTGCGGCGGCAGCAGTAGCGGCTGGCTTATGCTCTATCGCTCAAGGTGGCGATGCAGGAGGCTCAATTCGAGGTCCCGCTTTTTGCTGCAATCTGGTCGGACTCAAACCCAGTCGGGGCAGAGTTTCCTACGCGCCCGTTGGCGATCGCCAAAACGGTATTGCCAGTAGTGGAATGCTAGTGCGTACCGTAGCCGATGCCGCAGCTTTACTAGATACTATTTCTGGTTACGTGACGGGCGATCCCTATTGGTTGCCAAATCCCGAAACATCTTTTTTGGAGATGAGCGAACGAGAACTGCCTCAGTTACGCATTGCCTACGCCACCGAAATTTTACCCGTAGGAAAAGCGGCTGCTGAATGTCAACAAAGCCTTGACTCAACAATTCAAATCTTGGCTGAAATGGGTCATGAGATAGAACCCATATCCATAGACCTTAGCGAGTTGATTGAACCATTTAAGCGGATCTGGGCTGCTGGAGTAGCAGCAGCAGGAATTCCTGCCGAGATTTTGAGTCAGATCAATCGCTGGATTATGCAACAGGCTGGTACGGCAGGAGAATATTTACAGGCAGCAGGGCAGATGCAGGCGATCGCCAGAAACATAGTTAGTATTTGCGATCGCTACGATGCTCTAATAGTTCCTACTTATATGCACCCCGCCATTAAAGTTGGCGAATGGGCGCATTTAAATTCCGAAGAAACTTTAGAAAAAATTGTTAGCTGGATTCTACCCTGTCCTCCCTTTAATGCGACGGGACAGCCATCTATTAATATACCTGCTGGTTTCGATCGCAATGGCGTACCTTTAGGCGTACAGCTAGTAGGAAAACCTGCTGCTGAAGAGACAATTTTAGCACTTGCAGCCCAAATCGAAGCAGCTAAACCCTGGAGTCACTTTTGTCCAACAGGGTTTAAAGTTTCTGTGTAGTAGTAGAGGATAGGCGATCGCTGACTTGGGAAGAACGCAGAGCCTTGACTTCTTTGATTTACAGTTACATTAATCTCTATGACACTTTTCGACTCGATATAAATTGGCGACTGGCTATTAGTGCAGAAGCAGCATGATGAAACGGCTTCTATTGCTATGACAAATCTAATAGAAAAGCTAAAGCTGATATTTCATTGTAATACACAGCTAAACTGAAAAAAACAGTGATTTTGGAAAATTTACAATTGTAAGAGAGGTAATAATCGACAATATTTTAATATTTAAAAATTATTTATATGAATAGTAAACAAATTACTAAAGTTATTTCTGAAAAGTATCGGATTATTAAACTTCTAGGAGAAGGAGGAGTAGGAAAAACTTATGAAGCAGAAAACATAACTACTTCCGAAAAAGTGGCAATTAAAACAGTTTCTCTGCGCCAAACTAAAGATTGGAAAGTCTTAGAACTATTTGAAAGAGAAGCCAAAACCTTAGCCTCTCTCAATCATCCTGCCATACCCAAATATATTGAATACTTTCACGTTGACACTGCCGAAGATCGTTATTTCTATTTAGTAAGAGAGTTAGTTACGGGTGATTCATTATTCGATTTAGTGAAAAAAGGTAAACGCTTTAATGAGAGTGAAGTAAAGCAAATAGCTATTAAGGTTTTAGAAATACTTGACTATCTCCATCAACAAACACCACTCATAATTCATCGCGATATCAAGCCTCAAAACTTAATTAGGAGTACTGATGGAAAGTTATTTTTAGTTGATTTTGGTTCGGTACAAGAAATCTATCGTCAAACCCTCAGTGGTGGTAGCACTTTCGTTGGAACCTTGGGCTATATGCCTCCCGAACAGTTAAGAGGACAAACTAGCTTTGCTACCGACTTGTATAGTCTTGGTGCAACTCTACTGTTTTTATTGACCAAGCAAACTCCCGACAAGCTTCCGCAAAAAAAATTGAAACTCGATGTTCGTGCTTCAACTAAAGTTTCGGATAAATTTGCGAACTGGCTCGATAAGCTGTTAGAGCCTATTGTGGAAGAAAGATTTCAATCTGTAGCAGAAGCTTTAGAAGTTTTTTATAGTGAGAACAAATTTCCCCAGCCTGCTAATAGTCGAATTGTATTAACTAGAAACCAGAGTAAGATCGAGATAAAAATGCCTAACTCTGGATTTCAAGGCAGTATTTTAATACATTTATATACGCATGGTATATTTTCTTTGGCTGCCGTATTAACAGCGTTGTTTATATCTGCTGTCGTCAACTTAATAGCTTTTGCCACAAAATCATTGATATTTGCTACACTTGCTTCTTTGTCTTTAATTCCTTTTTGGAGATTTTTAATATATCCTTTAGGAATGTTTTTCTGGGGATTATTTGGTTATACAGAGATAGAAATCGATCGAGATAGATTTAAGCTTCGGAAAAGTATTTTCAAATTAGGAAAGCAAATTTATGGAAAAACAAATAAAATACAAAGTATAGAACAAGGATACACATCTTACGATGTAGATGATATAAATGACAACAAAAGCTATTGTTGCCATTTAAACGAAACTAGTAGAACGACGGAATTCGGTTATATGATTAGACCTGATGAGCAAAAATGGATAGTTAATGAAATTTCTGATTTTATTACCCAGATTAACTAGAGCTAAAATATTAGAAAAACAAAATTTACATATTAAGTCTTTTAATTTGAGCGAGCGATTTTTGATAGTCATCCAAATTGTTTTGCGCTTTCCAAATTAAAGCTGCTTTCTCAAAATCATTAATAGCTAGCTGTTTTTCTCCGATAGCCAAATGTGCATAACCTCTATTCCAATAGATTTCTGCTTCTTCTGAATCAGGATCTATTTCCAAAGCTCTATTATAGTAATGCAAAGCTTGTGAGGCATTATCTTTAGAGGCATAGGCATTACCAAGGAAATAATTGGCTGTAAAGAAGTTAGGATTTATTGTAATTGCTTGCTCCAAGTCTTTAATACTCTCTTCTATCCTCCCCAAATTTAATTTAATTGCTCCTCGGCTATAGTAAGCATCGCAAGATTCGGGTCTAATTATTATTGCTTGGTTAAAATCTTCGAGTGCTTCTTCCAATTGTCCTCTTTTAAAGAATAAGTTACCACGATTGTAATAGGCACTATAATTGTGCGAATCTAAAAAGATTGCTTTATTGAGATCGGCAAGTACCTCATTTTGATTATTTAATTTAATATTGATTTTGCTTCTGTTGAGGTACATAGTAGGGTTGTTAGGTAAAATTGCTACTATCTTGTTACACTCAACAAGTGCTTGCTGCCATTCATTTTTATGGAGATATATACCCACTAGAAACTCGATCGCCCGAATATTGTTCGGTTCGATACGTAGCAACAACTTAAGATCTTCGCTCGCCGCTTCCAAATTACCTGCTTCAAAACTAAGCATACTTCTCAATTCGTATCCCTCAGATTCCTCTGGTTTAATTTGAATAGCTTTGGTAAAGTCTGAAAATGCTTTTTGTGTATTTCCAGTTTTAGCGTAGGCAATACCTCTATTAATATAAGCTTTAAAATCAGCAGAATCTAAATTTAAGACTTGTGTATAATCTTCAATTACTTGGGGATAATTTTCTTGTTCTAAATGAAGATGTCCTCGTCTGCGGTAAGTTTCTATATCGTCATAATTGAGCCTGATTATATAGTCTAAGTCAGCAATTGCCCCTGAAATATCTCCTAATTTTTGTTTTACTCTACTGCGATTTTCATAGAGGGCTACATCTATATCTTCTCGCTTGAGTTCGATCGCTCGGTTCAAAGATTCTAAAGATTCTTGCATCCTACCGAGTCGATAACAAATTTCGCTTCTGTGATTATGAGCAGCTACAAAATCTGGTTTGGCTTGTAGAACACGATTAAAATCATCTAAGGCTTCTGACAATAACCCTAGCTCTGAGTAAAGTACGCCTCTATTTTGGTAAACTTCAATATCATCAGGATTTAGTTGTACTGCTTTATTCAAGTCCTCTAACGCTCCGTTTCGATCGTTATTGTGGTAACGAGCAATGCCTCGAAGTCTGTAGACTAAAGCATTGTTGTTTTGAGAAGATATAAGGCGATCGCAATCAGCGATAACCTGTAGATAGCGTTCGAGATATGTATTGCATAAAGCTCTTACAGTTAATACTGGCATTTGGTCGGGATCTAAGGCAATAGCTCGGTCGAAATCTGCTACCGCTCTCTCGAAATTCTGAAATATATAAAACACAGCACCACGATCGAGGTAGCTTTCGGCATCATGTGGTTGGGAAATTAGAACTTGTCGAAGCTCGTCAGGGAATTGAAAATCTTTATCTAACAGTTCGGGATTAATTTGTAAGACAGATTGTAAATCTTTAATAGCTGCTTGAAAATTACCTAAAGTGAGATTAATCTTGAGGCGAGCGCTTAAAGCTTCTGCGTCGTCGGGTTTGAGCCGCAGAACTTGTTCTAGATCCCTCAAAGCGGCTTCTAGGTTTCCTTGTTTCCAAAGTATTCTGCTTCTATTTTCATATGCGGCAACGTAGTTGGGATTTAGTTCTAGAGTGCGATTAAAATCAGCAATTGCTTGTTCGTAGTTGCCAAAAGTAACATATACTCCGCCACGATTACAGTAAGCTTCAGCAGAACTAGGGTCTAAAATTAAGGCTCTATTGAATAGATCGAGAGCTGGTTCGTATTCTTCTCTAATAAAGGAAACAAGACCACGCAAATTGTATAGAGTAGCATCATTTTGATTTAGAGCGAGAGCTTTACCACTGTCTTCCCAAACGCCCTCAAAATCGCCTAATGATAGACGCAGTATAGCTCTGATTTTATAACTTTCAAATGAATCTGGTTGTAGCTCTAATCCGCGCTCTAAGTCTGACAAGGCAGCCAGCACTTCTCCCTGTTCCATTCGAGCCAGGGCGCGAAATTCATAAACTTCAGTATCGTGGGGAGTAAACTCAATTGCCCGATTAAAATTTGCAATGGCTTCTGTAAAATTATCGAGAAGTAAATAAGCGTGTCCTCGTTGTTTGTAGACTTCAACCAAATTAGGATTTAATAGTAAAGCTCGGTCGAAGTTTTCAATTGCTCCTAAAAAATCTTTTTGTTCGAGTTTTTCTAGTCCTTGTTGGTAAAGAGTTTCGGCATTTGCTGATGTCATTTTTGTAGCTTTTAATTTTAAATATTCAATAAATTCAGTCAAGCGATGAAATGTTTGCTTCCCCAAAAATAGAGTTATCTGTCAAACCTATTGCAGAGAAAACTAAAGTATCGTTCTGTTATAGAATTCCCCAACAAGTCTCAAAAATGGTTGATTTTAAAAAAATTTTAGGAAAATTTAAATGGTGTTGTTGACATTTACATAGTCATCCATTAAATGCTTCGTTTGCATTTGTATTCAAGAATATAAAAATCGCTGCGATCGACTCTACGATTAAAGGCGATAATGGGATTTTGCCTAAATATTAAGTAACTAATAGCTATCTGGAGAGTCTACAACTATATGTCTTACACGATTGAGGCGGTACTCAATTCAGCAGAAAAAAGCGATCTGCGCGAATTTATTAGCGAATTGGAAGCTTCCGACAAAAGATATTTATTGCGTAACGATATTCTGAATGCTTTTCATAAATTTTGTCAGCAAAAAGACGATCCGCAATTTGAGTCTAGTTCGCGCCTGGGTAAGTTAATTTATTACACTCAGGAAATTATTTTAGATGAAGAAAGCATTTGCCTGATTATCAGACCCAAAATCGCCCAACAAGAAGCCTATCGCATTTTTGACGATCTGACTGTCGAACCGATCTCAATCCCTCAGCTATTAGACATACGCGATCGCTTTGTAGGTCGCCATCATCCTGAAGAAGGTGATGTTTTTGAAATTGACTTTCAACCTTTTTACGATTATTCGCCAATTATTCGCGACTCTAAAAACATTGGTAAAGGGTTGCAGTATCTCAATCGTTTTTTATCCAGCAAACTCTTTCAAGACCCGAACCAGTGGCTAGAGGCTCTGTATAATTTTCTTCATATTCATAGATACAATGGCGTTACTCTATTGATCAATGGTAGGATTGCCAATCGCCACCAGCTATCCGATCGCGTCAAGCAGGCTTTAAACTTTGTTGGTGAATTACCAAGCGATAAACCTTTTGAAGAATTTCACTTCGATCTGCAAAACTTGGGTTTTGAACCTGGATGGGGTAATACCGCAGGACGAGTTAGAGAAACTTTAGAAATTTTAGACGAACTGATCGACTCTCCAGACGATCGCGTTTTGGAAGCTTTTCTCTCACGCATTCCAATGATCTTCCGTATCGTTTTAGTGTCAATTCACGGCTGGTTTGCTCAAGAAGGTGTATTGGGTCGTCCTGATACGGGGGGACAGGTTGTATACGTTTTAGACCAGGCTCGAAGCTTAGAAAAACAGCTAAAGGAAGATATTACCCTGGCTGGCTTGGATAGTTTTAAAGTTAAACCTAAAGTAATTATTCTCTCGCGTTTGATACCCAATAATGACGGCACTCGCTGTAACGAAAGGTTAGAAAAAGTACACGGCACCGATAACGCCTGGATTTTGCGCGTTCCCTTCCGCGAATTTAACCCCAACATGACCCAAAACTGGATTTCGCGGTTTGAAATATATCCTTATTTAGAGACTTATGCGATCGATGCCGAAAAAGAACTTTTTGCCGAGTTTCAATCTAGCCCAGATTTAATTGTAGGCAACTATTCCGATGGCAATTTGGTGGCATTTTTGTTGGCGAGAAGATTAAAAGTTACTCAATTTAATGTCGCTCATGCTTTAGAAAAATCGAAATATTTGTTTAGTAACCTTTACTGGCAGGATTTAGAAAGCACCTATCATTTTTCTCTCCAGTTTACTGCCGATATTATCGCCATGAATGCCGCTAACTGTATCGTTAGCAGTACCTATCAAGAAATTGTCGGTAGACCCGATAGCGTCGGACAATACGAATCTTATGAAAATCTGACCATGCCCGACCTCTACCACGTAGTCAACGGGATCGAATTATTTTCGCCAAAGTTTAATGTCGTTCCCCCGGGAGTTAACGAAAACGTCTATTTTCCCTATACGCGACATGAAGACCGCGTACCTAATAAGATCGAGAAGCTAGAAGAACTGTTATTTACTGCCGAAGACCCAGAGTTTATCTATGGCAAACTCGAAAATCCCAACCGCCGTCCACTATTTTCGATGGCGCGACTAGACCGCATCAAAAATCTTACGGGTTTGGCAGAATGTTTCGGTCAATCACCAGAACTACAGGAACGCTGTAATTTAATTTTGGTTGCGGGTAAAATTCACACTTCTGGTTCGACGGACAACGAAGAACGAGAAGAAATTGAAAAGATGTATCGCATTATCGAGCGGTACGACCTCTATAGCAAAATACGCTGGTTGGGTATTCGTCTGCCCAAAGTCGATTCGGGAGAAATTTATCGGGTAATTGCCGATCGCCAGGGGATTTTCGTCCAGCCTGCTTTGTTTGAAGCGTTTGGTTTGACTATTCTCGAAGCAATGATTTCTGGTTTACCTACTTTTGGCACCCAGTTTGGTGGACCTCTAGAAATTATTCAAGACACAGTTAACGGATATTATATCAATCCTACCAATTTAAAGGAAACCGCTCAAAAACTGCTTGATTTTATTAGCAAATGCGATCGCGATCCCAGCTATTGGCAGCAGATTTCGGATAAAGGGATGGAACGAGTTTACAGCACCTATACCTGGAAAATTCATACCAGTCGCTTACTATCTCTGGCTCGAATTTACGGCTTTTGGAACTTTACCTCTAGCGAAAAACGCGAAGACTTACTGCGCTATATCGAATCGCTATTTTATCTAATTTACAAACCAAGAGCTAAGGCGTTGTTAGAAGAACATTGGCAACGGTAAAGAAGGCTTTAAGCTTTAGGCTTTAGGGAACAGGCAAAAGACAATGAGCAATTATCATTTAACATTTATCGTCTGTAGTGCTCAATGTTCATTGTTCATTGTTCTCTGTTCATTGCTGAATGGCTGACTTATTTTACGACTTTTGTTCATTTTAGTGATAAGACAGTAGGGCGGTATTAGGCAATTTTCAAGTGAGGTAGATTAAATTATGTTTGACTGTATTATTGTTGGTGCTGGTCCTGCTGGAGCGAGTGCGGCTTATCAACTGGCGCAAAAACAGCATTCGGTTTTAGTAATTGACAAAGCTGCTTTTCCCCGTAATAAATCCTGTGGTGGTGGTGTTTCTCCTGCGATCGCCAAGTTATTTGATTTTGATTTTGCTCCCGTTATCGAGCGTACCGTTTCTAAGGTGAAATACACCTGGAAAATGGACGATCCAATGGAAATACAGCTAAGAAACATTAGCCCCATGTGGATGGTACAGCGCGATAAGTTCGATAACTTTTTAATCGATCGCGCTAAAGAAAAGGGCGTTGAGTTTAAAGACAATTTGGAAGTAACAGGAATTGAGTTACAGGGAGATAGTTGGCAGGTTAGCACTAGCAATGGCAATTTCTCGGCTAAGTATTTGATTGCTGCTGACGGTGCTAATAGTAAAGTTGCAGAATGGTTGGGTTATGCTGCGGCGCAAAAAGTTCCTGCTGCCAGTTTGGAAGTTTCAGGGGAAGTGAGCGATCGCCGTTCGGATATGGCGTTTTTTGACTTTGGTTCGCTAAAAAATGGTTTTATGTGGTGTTTTCCCAAAGCCGATGGCTATACCTTTAGCGCGGCATTTGTGCGCGATCGCCAGGGCAAACCCGAAGAACTCAAACAGCAGCTTAATAACTATGCTGCCAAGTTTGACTTAGATACATCAAATGCTGAATATCGCGAACACGAAATTAATCTGTGGCAAGAAGATCGCCCCTTACATAGCGAGCGCGCCTTAATTATTGGTGAAGCTGCTGGTATTGTCGATCCGTTAATTGGGGAGGGAATTCGCCCCGCGATGTTTACGGGTGTTGCTGCTGCCGAGGCAATCGATAAAGCCTTAGCTGGTGATGCTGAAGCTTTGGCGCAGTATAGCGAAACTATTAAGCAAGAATGGAGTTCGGATCTGGGTAAAGCACAGTTTTTAGCCAATATCTTTTATAAAGCACCCAAACTAGCATACAAACTAGGTTTGAAACGCTCTAGTGCGGGGCAATTGATGGGTAGAATTCTCTGCGGTGAATTAACCTATTCTGAAGTTGCGGCGATCGCAACTAAAAAATTGAGATTTATTCCTGGTTTGGGGTAAATAAAAAGTAGCGAGTAGCAAGTAGCAAGTGGTAGCTCGAAATTGAACGGTCATAATTTTGATAATAAAGAGATCGCATCTTTGTAGGGTGGGCAAACGCTCGCAACATTCAATAGAGATTTTACTGTAGAGCTACATTGCCCACCTTTTTTTATAAAATTTTAAAAAATTAATTTAACCCCACAGCATCACCGTAGGGTAGGCATTGTCAAACACTTTAAAGGTGACGAATAATCATCTGATGCTTACCGCGATCGCATTTTAATGCTAACAATCGGTTATTTGGTGGGCAAAGAGTTATCCCCAAGCGATAATTGACTCTGCTGATTGTTTGCCCACCCTACAAGGCTACAAGGCATGGTCGAGGCTTCAGGTTCGAGAGATGTAAAAATATTTACCCCATAGGGCATTCTCTAATTGAAGTGATCGCTATACCCAATCATAATGCCCAACTATCGAAGACTGTATATTCCAGGTGGCACCTATTTCTTTACTATAGTTACTTATTGTCGCCGACCTTTGTTTAAAGATCCTCAAAACATTGAAATTTTACGTATGGCAATCGCTAAAATTAAGGATAAAAAACCTTTCAAAATATTAGCGGCGGTAATTTTGCCAGACCATCTACATTTCCTGTGGCAATTACCTCCTGACGATGCTGATTATTCTCAACGAATATCGAGAATGAAAGTTTTATTTACTCGTGCTTACAAAGCTAAAAACTTTTCAAATCTCGAACTTTCGGCATCTCGTCACAAACATCGCGAAAGTGATGTCTGGCAACGTAGGTTTTGGGAACATGCGATCGCCGATGAAACAGATCTGCAAAAACATTTAGATTACATTCATAATAATCCCGTCAAACATAAATTGGTTTCTTGTCCTCATTTGTGGCAATATTCTAGCTTTGATCGCTGGGTAAAACGAGGCAGATATCCAGCGAATTGGGGTTGTGTTTGCGATCGCTTTTCCGTTTAAACATGGATTATTGATGGGTAGGGTGGGCATTACTAACTACTTGAAACGTGACGCATAATTTTCTTAATGCCCACCGCAATTAAAATTTAATGTCGATGATTGGTTGATTTGGTGGGCAAAGAGTTATCCCTGAAACGATAATTAACTCTGATAATTATTTGCCTACCCTACTAATTTTGCCCACCCTAATGACTAATAACTTAAAAAAATTTGACAAATTACCTAAAGTTTACCTCTACGAATAAATCGCCTCTCTCAGTGTCTGGCGCATCACTTCTACTGGTACGGGTTGCTGTAGCCAAATCTCTAAAGCTGCCGCTCCTTGCATAACCAGCATTTCTAGCCCATCGATCGAAACTGCACCATTATCTTTGGCAAGCTGTAAAAACTTGGTCGGACTAGGATTATAAATCAGGTCGTAGGCGATCGCATCTGGTTTTAACTTCTTCATTGCTATAGCATCTACGGGTGAATTATCTACATTAGGAGACATACCTACTGGTGTTGTGTTAATCAACAGATCGGCAGCAGGAATTAAAATATTTAAATTATCTAAGTAATGAATTTTTAAAATAGAACTAATTTCGGGTATATTCTGCCAACTTTGATAAAATTGCGCCAATTTTTGATAATTGCGCCCCACGACGTGAATTTCTGGGCAACCGAGTTCTGCAAGACCTACTATTACCGCTCTAGCCGCACCGCCATTACCTATAACTACAGGATTAACATTGCTCCAATCTCGCGACATAGCTTTTAAAGGAGCGATAAAGCCAGTGACATCGGTATTGGTACCGCTCCAACCTGTTTCAGTACGCCAGACGGTATTAACCGCACCTACTTTTTTAGCAGTAGGAGAGATTTCATAGAGCAAAGGCATCACTGCTGTTTTGTGGGGAATAGTGATATTAAACCCAACTAGATCGATCGCCGCAAATCCTGCTAATGCTGTCTGTAAATCTATTGCTTTTACTGGTAGAGGTAGATAAACATAGTCCAATCCCAACTGCGCGATCGCCGCATTGTGCATTACTGGCGAACAAGAATGTTTGACTGGATCGCCAATTACTCCTAACAGTTGGGTGGTTCCTGCGATCGATTGTTTTATACTCATGTATCTTAAAACAGTAAAAATAAAGCGATCGAACTAAAATATTGGTAACATTTTTAGGCGATCGAACTCAGGGAACAACTATGTTGGTTTCTTTTCCCAGATCGAAACTATCATAGCTAATGATAAAGACCCATAATTGACAATTTACAGCTAACACCGATCAATGTCCCATCCTCTCTATGTCGCTTTTATTTGGCATCAACATCAACCCCTTTATAAATCACGCGAAGCAGTAGGCACAGACTCTTGGGGACAATATCGTTTGCCCTGGGTGCGCTTACACGGAACTAAAGATTATCTCGATTTAGTCTTGCTGCTGGAACGCTATCCAAAGCTGCATCAAACCGTAAACCTGGTTCCCTCTTTAATCTTGCAGCTAGAAGACTATGCCGCAGGTGAGGCGATCGATCCCTATTTAGCTTTGGCTTTAACCCCAGTAGCAAAGCTTACAATCGAACAAAAGCAGTATATCATCGAGCATTTTTTTGATGGCTACTACCACACCTTAGTAGAACCCCATCCTCGCTATAACCAACTCTATCAACAGCGACAGGAAAAAGGGAAACCCTGGTGTCTGGAAAACTGGAAAGGTCGGGACTATAGCGACTTGTTAGCGTGGCATAATCTAGCTTGGATCGATCCGTTATTTTGGGACGACCGAGAAATTGCCGCCTGGTTGAAAAAAGGCAAAGATTTTACTTTAAGCGATCGCCAGCGTATTTATTCCAAACAAAAAGAAATTATTCGTCGCATCATTCCCCAACACAAAAAAATGCAGGATGCAGGACAGCTGGAAGTTACCACAACTCCCTACACCCATCCGATTTTACCTCTACTTGCCGATACTAATTCTGGTCGCGTAGCAGTACCCGAAATGGCGTTGCCGCAGATGCGTTTTCAGTGGGAAGAAGATATACCCCGTCATCTCAGCAAAGCCTGGGATATGTATTTACAGAGATTCAACCGAGAACCATATGGGCTATGGCCCTCAGAACAATCTGTCAGTCCGACAATATTGCCCTACATTAGCAAGCAGGGTTTTAAGTGGATTTGTTCCGACGAAGCCGTACTCGGTTGGAGTATCAAGCACTTCTTCCATCGCGACGAAGCAGGTAACGTTTACGAACCAGAACTACTCTATCGTCCCTATCGCTTGGAAACCGAACACGGCGATTTGTCAATTGTGTTCCGCGATCATCGTCTGTCAGATTTAGTTGGCTTTACCTATAGCGGTATGAATCCCCGTCATGCCGCATCGGATTTAATCGGTCATTTGGATGCGATTGCGCGATCGCTAAAATCCCATCAAGGTAATCCCGAAGCCGCTTTAGAACAACCCTGGCTAGTAACCATTGCTCTCGATGGCGAAAACTGCTGGGAATACTATCAGCGCGACGGCATACCTTTTTTAGAAGCTCTGTACGAACGTCTGAGCAAAGATGAAGACATCAAGTTAGTAACCGTCAACGAATTTATCGAACAGTTTCCCCCTAGTGCAACTATTCCTGCCGAGGGACTACATAGCGGTTCCTGGGTAGATGGCAACTTTACTACCTGGATTGGCGATCCTGTCAAAAATCGTGCCTGGGACTTGTTAACTGCTGCTAGAGAAGTATTAGCACAACATCCCGAAGCTACAGAAGAAAACAACCCCGAAGTCTGGGAGGCTTTGTATGCTGCTGAAGGTTCGGATTGGTTCTGGTGGTTTGGTGAAGGACATTCTTCCAATCAAGATGCCATGTTCGATCGCCTGTTCCGCGAACATATCTGCGCCATCTATCGCGCTTTGAATGAACCAATTCCCAAAAATTTATATCAGTCAGTAGATGTTCATGAAGCTAGAGGCGATCGCCAGCCTTTAAGCTACATTCATCCAATTATTAACGGGAACGGAGACGAGCAAGATTGGGACAGAGCGGGTAGAATCGAAATTGGTGGTGCTAGAGGCACTATGCACCGCAGCAGCACAGTGCAGCGACTTTTTTACGGTTTGGATCACCGCAACTTTTATTTCCGTCTCGATTTTAAATCTGGTGTTAAACCTGGGGAAGATTTACCAGGAGAACTGCATTTATTCTGGTATTATCCTAATGTAATCAAACACAATAGCCCCGCTTCTCTGTCTGGTTTACCCGACGAAGCACCATTAAATTATCAGTTTCACCATCATCTGGGAATCAATCTAATTACCGAGTCGGTTTGGTTAGAAGAAGCCGAAGAACATTATACCTGGCATACTCGTGCGTGTCGTGCCGAAGCAGTGTTTGATAAATGCTTAGAAATTGCCGTTCCCTGGGCAGATTTGCACATCGAACCAGACTATCCCCTACATATTCTTGCTGTTTTTGCCGAGCGTGGTGAGTACCGCAGCTATGTGCCAGAAAATAATTTAGTGACCTTGCAAGCTCCATAGCCTGCTTTTTAGCTGGTAATAGCAATAAATAAAAATATGAGGTGTGTTTTTCTCTCTAGCCCTCGCTTGATTGTCAAACACGCCTTTTGATATTTTTATTTTTTAAAGATTTTAAAGAATAGATAAATAAGTCAATCTTAACTTAATTTAACTATAGGCATTAGGCTTACTTTAATACTTTAGTGGTTAGTGGTGTTTGCATTTGAGTTAAAGAGCGCTCTGTTACCATTCGATCTCAGTTATTCTGTTCGCCTCGCTTTTATAAAAAAAGTTTTTTATAATGTTTTTGAATATTTGTCAACTGACTTGAGATAAATATTAAGCAAAAATTCGAATATAAGGATTTTTTTTACATTTTTTTACATTTTTTTAATAATTAGTGATAGACTCTATTGTGTAAACTTGCTTTAATAAAATAGTAAATCAACAAAAGTAAGTCATTTTTTTCCCAAGCTTTTAGCCGATTAAATGATTAGTCTTAACTCGAGGAGTATTTTTTTCAACTATGACTATGTGCAGATACTCATGGTAAGGGAAATATGCTTAAATATATCGGGATCGAAAAATTTAACAAGCTAAAAAGCTTAACAACAGTACTTTTTTGAGGATAATTATTTTTTAAAATTTAGCCAGGCAACCCCCATATTTATGTGTCGCAGGGAAAAACGCTCGGCTAAAAATTGGAAACCAGCGAGCTGCTAGATATGCAGTCAGAGATATTGCCATTAATGCTAATGGTTATATTTTTAATGCCGCAAAAATTTGTACCTATGTTGAAACAATGTATTTATTGTTACGACTACAGCAAATAAAATCTACGCAAGCACGCTAGTGAAAGTTAAATCTGCAAAATAATTTTGTAGTAAGTTTAGTTGTGTTTATTTCGAGAAAGTAATGAGTCAAATTGAAGCCAAGTTTGTAGCTACAGACAATAACTTTCGCGTAGAAGGTTATGAAAAGATTGAGTACGATCTTCTGTTTGTAGAAGGAGTATTCAAAGTAGAAAATACGGAAATAGCCGAAAGCTATCGTAAGTTCGGACGCTGTTTAATGGTAGTAGATGCCAACGTGTATCAGCTCTATAAAAAAGAGATCGATGCTTACTTTCAGCATTACGACATCGAACTAAAGGTATTCCCCATCATCATTACCGAACTCGATAAAAGTATGCGGACATTAGAAAAAATTGTCGATGCTTTTGCCGATTTTGGTTTGGTACGTAAAGAGCCAGTTTTGGTAGTTGGCGGTGGTTTGATTACCGACGTAGCGGGTTTTGCCTGTGCGGCATATCGTCGTAGCAGCAACTATATTCGCATTCCTACAACCATGATAGGTTTGGTGGATGCCAGCGTTGCCATTAAAGTGGCAGTCAACCACAAAAAACTCAAAAATCGCCTCGGTGCTTATCATGCCTCGAAGCAAGTAATCTTAGACTTTTCTTTCTTACGCACCTTACCTACCGCTCAGGTACGTAACGGTATGGCAGAGTTAGTCAAGATTGCCGTAGTCTCTCATAATGAAGTATTCGAGCTATTGGAAAAATATGGCAAACGACTACTAGAGACTCGCTTTGGCTATCTCAATGGTGATGAAGAGATTAAAGAAATCGGACGCAAAGTAACCTACAAAGCAATTAAAAAAATGCTGGAGTTGGAAGCACCTAACTTACACGAACTCGATTTAGATCGGGTAATTGCTTACGGACATACCTGGAGTCCTACTGTAGAGCTTACTCCCGAAGTACCTTTATATCACGGTCATGCGGTTAATATCGACATGGCACTGTCGGCTACGATCGCAGCAAGACGCGGCTATATTACCGAAGCAGAACGCGATCGCATCCTCCAGACAATGAATAATATTGGTTTGGCTTTAGACAATCCCTTATTAGACATCGATCTGTTGTGGAAAGCCAGCGAGTCGATAACTCAAACTAGAGATGGTTTGTTGAGAGCGGCAGTACCAAAACCCATTGGTACTTGTTACTTTATTAACGATCTGTCTAAAGAAGAGTTAGAAGAAGCCTTAGCCGAACACAGACGCATTTGCGCTGACTATCCCGATGCAGGGTTAGGTACGCAAGTGTACATGAACGAAGGTAAAGAAGATGCAGAATTAGAATTAGCAGGGAGCATTTAATTGTGGTGAGTACAGCAGCAAAAAAAACTGCTAGACCAGTTACTCCTTTAGGAATTCTCGTCCAGCAGCTAGAACAAATCCTCAAGTTAGCAGAAACCGAAACGGTTTCCACCGAACTCAAGACATCCTTAATCCAAGCATATCATCTAGCCGCAGGTATCGACCCCTATCTGGAAGACTGCACTACTCCCGAATCTGAAGCTTTAGCTAACTTATCTCAGAAAACTCAACAAGAGGACTGGAGCAAACACTTTAGTGACGGTGCGACGGTACGCGCTTTAGAACAAGAGATGCTGTCGGGACATATTGAGGGGCAAATGCTGAAAATGCTGGTATCCCTTACCAAATCCAAACGCGTCTTAGAAGTAGGGATGTTTACGGGCTATTCCGCTCTGGCGATCGCTGAAGCTCTCCCTGATGATGGTTATGTAGTAGCTTGTGAAGTTGACGACTATGTAGCAAAATTTGCGATCGACTGCTTTGCTGCTTCTCCTCATGGAGAAAAGATTAAGGTCGAGGTAGCACCAGCCTTAGAAACCATGCAGCAATTGCTAGAAAGAGGTGAGTCATTTGATTTAGTGTTTATAGATGCAGATAAAAGCGAATATATCGACTATTTTCGTCTGCTCTTAGATACCAAATTGCTCGCTCCCGATGGTTTTATCTGCGTAGACAATACCCTACTGCAAGGACAACCATATCTATCAGCAGACAAGCAAACCACTAACGGCAAAGCGATCGCTCGTTTTAATCGTTTTGTCGCTGAAGATCCGCGTGTCGAACAAGTCATGATTCCTTTGCGTGACGGATTGACCATCATCAAACGCAAGTAAGAGATTACTCCGCCGACTTCGCAATGCGAAGGCGAATTGCTTCAGCGATTGACAGAGCCTGCTCTGACCGTTGGTAAGTACCACAAAATAAAGAGCCAGGGTAACAGAAAAAAATCCGCTCTCTTTATCCTGCTCTTTACTTTCTGCTTCCTATTTTGTTAAAAATATGGCACAAATACTATTTGTTTCGGGACAGGGGACAGCTTCGGCAATAGTCAAGAACCTTGGCACTTTGTTCTTATTATTACTCTTACTTCCCTTTAATCTAGCAGTAGTTTTTTTATCTTTAATTTGGAGTATCTTTACCACTCCGTTTCGCCGCAGAAACATTGGCACTAACGAGAAGAAAAGAATTTTGATTACTGGTGCCAAGATGACTAAAGCCTTACAGCTAGCCCGCTTTTTTCATCGCGACGGACACGCAGTATTTTTAGTCGAAACCCATAAATATTGGCTGTCGGGACATCGCTTTTCACGTGCGGTTAAAGGCTTTTATACTGTACCAGTGCCCGAACAAGACCCAGAAGGCTATTGTCAGGCATTACTAAAAATAGTCAAACAAAATAATATCGATCTGTTTATTCCCGTTTCCAGCCCCATCGCTAGTTATTACGATTCTTTAGCCAAAAAAACTTTAGAACCATATTGCCAAGCCATTCATCTCGATCCAGAATTAACCGAGATTTTGGATGACAAATATGCCTTTTGTTCTAAAGCTCGCGAACTTGGTTTGTCCGCACCTAAAGTATTTCGCATTAGCGATCCGCAACAGATTCTCGATTTTGATTTTGACAGCGATGGTAGCAGATATATTCTTAAAAGTATTCCTTACGATTCGGTGCTGCGCCTCGATCTAACTAGATTGCCCTTTGAGGGAATGGAAGGTTTTGTTAGAAACTTACCTATTAGTGAAGATAAACCTTGGGTAATGCAAGAGTTTATTCGCGGTAAAGAATATTGCTTTCACGCTACCGTACGCAATGGCAAAATTAGACTGCACTGCTGTTCCGAATCTTCTCCCTTTCAAATCAATTACCAACAAGTAGATAACCCCGCTATCTATCAGTGGGTAGAAAAGTTTGTCAGCGAACTCAACTTAACAGGACAGGTTTGTTTTGACGTAATTCAAGCAGCAGATGGCAAGGTTTATCCCATTGAGTGCAATCCCCGTCTGCATTCGGCTATTACCATGTTTCACGACCATCCTGGAGTAGCTAAAGCTTATTTGACTGATGGCGAACCTGGAGAAGAACCGATTACTCCCTTACCTGACAGCAAACCAACCTACTGGACATATCATGAGTTGTGGCGACTGACTGGAATAAGCTCTTTGTCCGAACTAAAAGCCTGGTGGCATAAAGTGACGACGGGTACGGACGCAATTTTAGATCTAGACGATCCGTTGCCTTTCTTAATGCTTCATAACTGGCAGATTCCCCTGTTACTTTTAGATAACCTCCGCCGCCTCAAAGGTTGGGTCAAAATTGACTTTAACATCGGTAAATTAGTCGAACTAGGCGGAGACTAAATTTTGTCAAACAAGGTTAAAACGAAATAATTTTTAAGTCGATGGTTGAACTGTTGCTTGACTACTAACTATTAACTACTAACTACTAACAAAAATAAATAATGGTATCGACTGTATCTAACTCCAAAACCGCAGCCAAACAAAAAGTTTTCGATTTAATGTTAACTTTTGTTAAAAGCAAATGTCTTTATGTCGCTACTCGCTTGGGTATCTTCAATATCCTTGACAATGAAGGAGAACAAAGCGTAGAAAGTCTGGCTAGCAAAACCGATACTAATGCAGAAAGACTTTACTTTATTCTCCGCGCCTTAGCTCATGTCGACGTTCTAGAAGAAAAGCCAGAAAGAGTTTTCGCACCTACGGAAGTATCGTCCTTATTGGTAACTAATAAAGAACCTTCGGCAGGACATTTGGCAATGCACCTCATCGAACCCGCCCAGTGGGATGCCTGGCGAAGTTTGCCAGAAGGTTTAAAGCAAGGGGTAGTTCCTTTTGAACTCGCCAACGGCAAAGGAGTTTACGACTATTGTCGCGATAATGAATGGAGTGGCGACACCTTTATTAAGGCGATGAGCTTTTTAACTAATTCGCAAGTCGGCGGTTTGCTCGATGCCTATGACTTTAGCCAATACGATACGGTTATGGATGTCGGTGGCGGACAGGGTGGATTAATTTCTCACATTGTCAAGCGTTATGGCTGCAAGGGAATTTTATTCGACGTGCCTTATGTAGCAGAAACCGCTAAAGCTTATATTGCCAAGCAGGGACTAGATCCCGATGCCATTGAAATTAAAGTAGGAGATGTGTTTGAGGAAATACCTCAAGGTGCGGATGCGATTGTCATGAAGCACTTTATCTCGGCTTGGAACGATGAAGACGCTTTAAAAATTTTGGAAAACTGCAAACGCGCCCTACCAGCACACGGTAGAGTAATTTTATTACAGTCTTTTGTTCCCGATATCGACGAACCTAAAGTGGAAGCCGATGGCATTATGCCTGGGATTTTTGCCGTACAAATTAACGTCGCTACTCCTGGCGGTGGCTGGCGTACCAAAAAGCAATTTCAAGAGTTGTTCGAGCAAAGCGGTTTTAAATTAGAAAAAGTAATCAAAACCGATAATAGTCTTTCGGGTATGGAATTTAGCAAACAGTAAACCATTAACTCGTTGTGAGACAAGAAAATAAGAAAGAAGAAAATAGTTGTTAAATTAAGCTACAACATCTTCTTCCCTCTTCCCTCTTCCCTCTTCCCTCTTCCTTCTTCCTTTCTAACAATGTCGATCGCTCTTACTTTTATCGCTTTTTTGCTGTTGTTTACCGTAGTGGGTATCTACTCGGTAACTCAAAAGCAAGATACAACTGCTGACTATTTACTAGCTGGCAGAAAGGTCAATCCCTGGCTGGTGGCACTATCAGCACTGTCGACTGGTCAAAGTGCCTTTTTGTTTACGGGACAGGTAGGATATGCCTATACTCAGGGTTTATCGGCGATTTGGTTGGCGATAGGTTGGGCAATTGGCGATTATTTCTCTTGGCTACTGGTTTTTAAACGATTGCGCCTAGTTTCTGAAACTTCTAATTCAGAAACCGTTCCTGCTTTTCTGGCACAGAAACAGCAGGGCTATCGCTGGATTGCGATTGTTTCGGCTTTAATTACCATTGCTTTTTTGGGTTCGTATGCCGCAGCGCAACTACTGGCAGGAAGTAAAGCCCTCAACAGCCTGTTTGGTTGGAATTACTCTTGGGGAATTATTATTGGCGCGGTTGTTGTCGTCGCTTACTGCTTTTCTGGCGGAATTCGCGCCTCGATTTGGACTGATGCCGTGCAGACGATAGTGATGATCGCTGCGTTGCTGATTTTGTTTGTGGTGACTATTGTAGAAGGCGGTGGAGTTGCAAATATATATAGCAATTTAGGACAGATAGATGCAAATCTGGTCAGCTTATTTCCTTCCGATTTGGCCTGGGGATTTTTGCCCTTTTTCATCGGCTGGCTGATAGCAGGATTTGGCGCGGTGGGACAACCTCATATTTTAGTTCGGGCAATGGCGATCGATTCTGCTAATAATATGGGCAAAGCGCGAGATATTAGGACTATTTGCGGCATAATCACCGCTTTTACGGCTATAGCTATTGGTTTGACAGGTAGAGTCTTGTTACCAAATATTAACGATCCAGAATTAGCACTACTCGATCTCTCTGTAGACTTATTACCAGGAGTTTTGGTAGGAGTAATGCTAGCGGGTTTGTTTGCGGCAACTATTTCTACTGCCGATTCGCAAATCTTATCCTGTTCGGCAGCTTTAACTCAAGATTTGTTCCCAGGGTTGGCTAAATCCTATCGCTACGCTAAAATTGGCACTTTAATAGTTACGGCTATTGTTTTAGCGATCGCGCTAATTAATAACGACAGCGTATTTAATCTAATTACCTTCGCCTGGTCGATTTTGGCTTCTGGTTTGGGAGTTTTATTGATTATACGAGTGTTTGAAAAACCGATAACTACACCTGTGGCGATCGCCGTAATGATAGCAGGAATTGCAGGTGCTTTAGTTTGGAAATCGGTTTTAGGCTTATCAGGTGCGATGTACGAAGTTTTACCAGGGATGGCAATAGGATTTTTAGTTTATGCTGTGGCGAGTCTGTTTTTAGGCTCTAAAATGCAAAGAGAGTAGAGTAAATTTTTGCTTAGAAAAATTTTTGCCACCAAACTTCTTCACCTACTGGTTCTTCGCGATCGTATTCTTTATCAAAATTCTTACTATTTGTTTCTTTTAGCAATTCTTTGAAGGTATATTTCTGTTTTTTTAAAAGTGAAAACGATGTTGTTATCATTTACATCGATAGAATTTGACATGATTGTCTTGTTCAATTTGATTTGGTTATATCAAAAACCATTTAGCTTTTTATTGCCAGTCAAAAGTAGTCAAAGTAAAAAATCTAATTTTACACTCTTAAAATCTTCAGAAATTTTATTGATTTAATCGATAAAATTTCACTGCCGTTTCTCTCTGTTATATTTTTTAATTATTAAAACAAGCGGCGTTAAGTGCATTTGGCAAAAAACGCCGCAATACCTAGCTTTTAATTAACTTATTAGTTAGCGCCGTCAAAACAACTGCGTTAATTCTGAAGAAATTAAGAAAGTTGATTCTTCACTCAAGAGATGAATTTGAGAATTGCTCGGATTATCAAAAGCAACTACAAGTTCGTTATCAGAAACACCAGCTATATATTTACTTTTATCTAAGTATTCATAAAGTGTTTCTTGACGATAATCAATGTTGCCATCTCCATCATAATCAGCTTCGTAAACGCTAGTTAGTTGATTGCCCCATTTGTCATAGGTATTCGTGGTTGAATAGCGATAATCAATGTTACCGTCTCCATCGTAATCGGACTCAGAAACGCTAGTTAGCAAATTACCTCGTTTATTGTAGGTGTTGGTAGTTGAATACAAAGAATCAATATTACCATCACCATCGTTATCAGATTCTGAAATGGTAGTTAGTTGATTGCCCCGTTTATCGTAGGTATTGGTAGTTGAATTACGATAATTAAAAAGACCATCGCCATCGTAATCGGATTCATAAACGCTACTTAATTGATTACCTTGTTTATCGTAGGTATTGGTAGTTGAATACAAAGAGTCAATATTGCCGTCTCCATCACTATCAGATTCCGAAATGCTAGTTAGCAGATTGCGCCGTTTATCGTAGGTATTGGTAGTTGAATTACGATAATCAAAAAGACCATCGCCATCGTAATCGGATTCATAAACACTACTTAATTGATTACCTCGTTTATCGTAGGTATTGGTAGTTGAAGAACGAGAATTAATGCTACCATCTGCACCATCGTCATATTCGTAAACGCTACTCAGCAAATTGCCACGTTTGTTGTAGGTACTGGTGGTTGAAGAACGATAATTAAGTAGACCGTCTCCATCATAATCAGATTCATAAATGCTGGTTAGTTGATTGCCTCGTTTATCGTAGGTATTGGTAGTTGAATACAAAGAGTCAATATTACCATCGCCATCGTAATCAGATTCATAAACGCTGGTCAGTCGATTTCCCTTTTTGTCGTAGGTGCTGGTGTTTGAGTAGCGAGAGTCAATGTCACCGTCTGCGTCATTGTCATATTCAGAAATGCTGGTTAGTTGATTTCCCTTTTTGTTGTAGGTATTCTTAGTTGAATACAAAGAGTCAATATTGCCGTCTCCATCACTATCAGATTCCGAAATGCTAGTTAGCAGATTGCCTTGTTTATCGTAGGTATTCTTAGTTGAATACAAAGAGTCAATATTACCATCACCATCATTATCAGATTCTGAAATGGTAGTTAGTAAATTGCCTTGTTTATCGTAGGTATTCTTAGTTAAATAGCGAGAATTGGAAAGATTGTCCCCATCATAATCAGATTCCGAAACGCTAGTTAACAGATTGCCTTGTTTATCGTAAGTATTGGTAGTTGAATAGCGAGAGTCAATGTCACCGTCTGCGTCATTGTCATATTCAGAAACGCTGGTTAGTTGATTTCCTTTTTTGTCGTAGGTGTTAGTAGTTGAATAACGATAATCGATATTGCCATCTCCATCGTTATCAGCTTCGTATACGTTTGTTAGTTGATTACTATTTTTATCAAATGTGTAAACATTTAAATAGCGAGAATCAATGTTGCCATCTGCATCATAATTAATGCTTGTAGAGATAGTTTGAGATAAGGTTTTCATTTTTTCTTCTCTTTTTGTCTAAAAAAAAGAGAAGCTTTTTCGATTAGTACGACCAAGTTTTGAATTTATGTACTAATTTTATCAACGACAAATTTATCGAAATTTTTTGCACATTTAAGCCACTGTAAATAAATTTTTAGCAAGTTTATCCTTTTATTAGCTATTAAGAGAATTGTTTTATAAGTGGATTAAATGTCCTAATTAGATGAAAAGCAATGATTTGGTCTAATAAATTCGATCTTAGCTTTCTTTTTTTTTGCTTTTTAACAATTTGATACTTTTTCGAGCTAGTTAATTAAGCAGTTAATTAACTACATTTGTATTCTACATAAAACTACTTGAAATCAATCGTGTGTTTTATAATATGTTACAAAAATTATAAATATTTCAAGATGCGATCGCTATATTGAACGCGGTCATTGAGACAACCTGAATTCTCTAATTTGTAGCGATCGCGCTTTACACATTGCGATTTTAGATTAAAGGTTTTAAATCTGGTTCTACCCATTGCAGCCTTGCCGTTTTCGACATCAATCTATCTTTGCTGTAGTATTCAAATAGAAAAGATTTATCTCCGTAGCGACTAGCTCATTAGCAAGTATATCGAGCGATCGCTTCGTTTCTATCTGTTGGACGAATTTATCAATTAGCCAGACATAAAAACGAGTAATTGTCTCGTGATATCCCTGAGTCTCTGTATTGGCAACTCCACAGACGACGTTATATTCCTTAATACTCTGACGTAATTTTTGCAGCGAATCACCAGGAGAATAATGTAGCAAATGCCATAAACCCACTCTCAGATGAGCCTCGTGAGTCCACTCTGGTTTAGGTAGCGTACGAGATAAAAATGCTGCGACCAATAGCTCTGTTGATGAGTACATAAGACTGAGATTGGATCTGTATTTTTTAGTTTAGATGCAATCTCAGTAGGGGTATTGTTTACTAATTACAATTGAAGATAATCTCACAATATTAAATGAAGATAAATGTGCGGCGATCGCCAACAAATAGCAGAAGTTACAAGAACTCGATTCTCTAAATTGAAAACAAACGTAAGCTGGTTAAAAATTATGGCGTTGCTAAATCAAGAAAAACAAGATTTGTTATTTTGAGTTCTTTTTAGAAAAAATTGTCGGTATGCTTAAAAAACTCGCAGCAACCATACCTCCACAGGCTCCTATGCCCATTTGAACTATTACTTCTTCAGAGGAACTCTCTCGACTTTCCATATTATCGATCGCTCCTACTACTGCGCCTATAGTCCCCATTATCAAGATAAAGATGTAGGTTTTTGCTACTGAAATATTTTGACTTTTGCGGTTATTATTTTGCTTCATTACGACAGTAAATTTCAATGCACTTAAAAGGTAAAGTACCCACTGACGAAGATTTAAGCATCAATTTCAAAATATAAAGAGTGTCGAGAAATACAGCTATGGCGATCGCTTTTATTTCGTTAGCGCAATATTTCCCCCTCCATACTGGATTACCATTAGTAGACCTCCCAACATTGCTAAATTTTTCAAAAACATCGCTTGCTGAAGTTCGGTAGAAAAGTTTGTATGAAAAATTAAGGTAGCGGGAACTAAAAATATAATTAGTAAGGTTGCGCCCCATCGGGGTTTAATTCCTAGCAATAGAGAACATGCCCCTAAAAGTTCCAGGGCGATCGCCGCTATGAGAAAGATTGATGTCAATGGCATTCCATGAGCAGACATATATTGCTGAGTGATAATGGGATGCAAAATCTTATTGATACCCGACCAAATAAAGAGTGCAGAAAGCGAGATACGAGCTAAAAGAGGAAGATAATTTTCAGTAGCATATAGTTCCCTGCGAAGACTTTTTTTATCGTTTGAAACTTCAGTAGATACGGTTTTCATTGCTTGTTCTCTAATTCTTGTCTTGACCTCTGTTTTACTCTGCCATTCTTTGCATCAAGTCGGTAATATTACTTTGACTGAGATCTTTTTGTTGCCACTTACCTACTAAGTTTAAAGTACCGTCTAAAAAGCCTTGACGACAAGCGCGACGCTGAATTTTCCCGCTGGTAGTTTTAGGAATGCTGCCCGTTTTGAGTAACAGTATGGTGTAGACATCTACAGTATGTTCTATTCCTACTGCTTGGCGAATAGCCGTTATAATTTCTTCTACAGGTAAACGCCGTAAGAAAGTTCTCTCTACTTCGCTAGCGATAACCAATCTTTCTTCTCCCGCAATTTCTACAGCAAAAGCAGCACCTGCATTAGTTCTTAGTGCGGGATGGGCATCTTGAACCGTTTGTTCGATGTGTTGGGGATAGCGATATGTACCCCAGATAATCATTACATCTTTGATCCGCCCGACGATATAGAGTTCGCCATCGCGGATAAATCCCAAGTCTCCAGTGCGTAAATAGGTTGTTTCTTTATTGTTGGCAAGATGAGCATTAAAGTCTCGTTCTGTTGCTTCTGGCTGCTGCCAGTAGCCTTTAGCAACTCCTCTGCCATTGACCCAAATTTCGCCGACGCGATTGCTCGGACATCTGGTTAAGGTTTCTGGATCTACAATGATAATTTCATCGCCCAACCAAGGGCAACCACAACTAACTACTGCTTTTGCCCGTTCTGTATCTGGTTCGACGCAGACAACCTTGTTTTCGGCTAAATCTGGCTCGCTGAGATACAAAACCTGGGGATATTTAGTTTTATCGACTCCCGTAATAAATAGAGTTGCTTCTGCCATCCCGTAGCAAGGATAAAAAGCCTCTGGCTTAAAACCACAGGGAGCGTATAGTTCGGCAAATTTAGCTAAAGTTTCAGCCCTTACTGTTTCAGCACCAGAAAAAGCCACTTCCCAATGGCTGAGATCGAGCGTCTCTCTTTGTTGGGGAGTAACTTTTTGGCACAAGAGATCGTAAGCAAAGTTTGGTCCGCCACTAGTAGTAATTTGATAGCGAGACATAGCCTGTAGCCATAAAACTGGCTGTTGAATTAGAGCTAGCGGCGACATTAAAACTGCGGGATAGCCTCCGTATAACGGCTGCATTACACCACCTACTAAGCCCATATCGTGAAACATAGGCAGCCACATCAAAATTTTGGTCTGTTGATGATGTTGAAAAGCCTGTTTGATTACTTCAGAGTTGTGCAGGATGTTGCCGTGAGTTACCATCACTCCTTTAGGGTTTCCTGTCGAACCAGAGGTGTATTGGAAAAAAGCTAGAGTATCGCTGTTTAGTTTTGGCTGCTGCCAGTTGCTAGCTAAATTTAGCTCTACGCGATCGCTAGCTATCCAAGGTAATTCTGCTAACTTAGGAGATAGTTTGACGTAACTCGCTATATTGCCCTTAATTCGTTCTAAAAGACTGTGGTTAGTGAGAATTACCTTAGCTTGAGAGTCAACAAGGCGATTTTGAAACTTGGAAATGGATTTGGTTTGCTGGGGAGGATAATCGGTAACGGCAATTACTCCTGCATACAAACAGCCCATAAAAGCAGCAATAAACTCTAATCCCTTATCATAGGGATAGATTAGCAAGGCGCGGTCGCCCGATTTAAGTGTACTTTGCAGCTTGGCAGCGATCGCTCTTGCCTGAGTATCTAATTCTCGATAAGTTACTTTACCCGATTCGTTTACGCCATCTGCTAAAAAAGTATAGGCAGTTTGTTCTGGAGCAATTGCGGCTCTGTGGAGTAAAATATCGACTGCTGTTAAATAGTTAACCATGCTTTGCTATTAAGTTATATCGAGTACGGATAATCACTTTAAATAAGGTTATCCTCAATGCCCTATTTCCCCAATCCTTCATATCTAAAATATTAAACTGTTCGACCAGACCTACAGATTATGGGTAATTGTCATCGTAACTGATGCTCAGACTAATTCAGCAGGTATTGTCGGCAGCAAAATTTTAAAGTTCGTACCTCTACCAACTCTACTATTAACTTCAATAGAACCACCAATGCGTTCTACTAGTTGTCGTACAATGGTCAATCCCAAACCCGCACCTGTAGTTTGCTGCTGATTGATGGCTTTAGTACTATAAAAACTATCAAAAACTTTATCGATTTCTTTAGCTTCAATACCAATTCCCGTATCGGCGATCGATAATTCAATGTATTCATTTTTGAGAGATGCCTGTACGTATACTTTACCGCCAGCAGGAGTAAACTGTAAGCTGTTGTTAAGTAAATTGATAATAATTTGTCTCAGCCAAGCCACAGGGCATGCTATAGGGGGCAAAGAAGCAGGTATAGTATATCCTAATTGAATGTTTTGTTCTCTTGCCAGTGGTTGATATGTACTAACAATCCCTGGAACAAATTCATCTAAATTCAACTGTCGATTTTCTGTAGGCGTACCCAACTGAAGCAGTTCGAGCAAACCACGTACTAGAGAATTTTGGCGATCGCATTCGCTACCAATCATCTGTAAATAACGCTGTCGCTGTTCGCCTTTAATTTGTTTAGATTCTAATAAGCTCAAAGCAGTCTTCATATGGGTAATTGGCGATCGCAACTCTCGCGCCAAGCTATTTAAAAACTCTTCTTGTAAGCCTGAAATTGCTGAATTCGTGCTTTGCTGTCGTTCTGAAGTCCGATGACTTTGAGTTCTTAATAATTCGCAACGTTCGATTTGCTTGAGTAACAGTTGGGCAAGCAGTGTCGATTCTCTATCTACTATTTGAGGAACCTGTAAGTCTGCTGCAACTATAAAATTATTAGTATCAGCTGCATTAGCAATTTGTTTTACTCCCGCCAAAATCTGTTCGATTACAGACGAATTAAAGCTAGATACCATTTGAATATAAGGCTGGGTCAACCTTTTTTGTGAAGATTCGACAACAATTTGTCCTTTTTGCCATTGAGATAAGAGCGCGATGGAGAATTGAGACGATAAGACAATCAAAAAAGACTCTCGTTGCAACCAAGAGTTTTTAATAAATTTAACAGGAACAACTTTTTTATTAGCTGCATCATCAGCCAGCGGACGAAAAGATTTTTTTTGCGTATTACACAAATAAATACGTTTGGCTTTGCCCGTTTGATAGTATTTTTGTATTAATTCCAGCCAAGTTTGGGTTTGAGGTAGCTTGACCCAAATTGTCGCTTGAAGCTGTTGTTCGATCGCCAGCTCGATAATTGCTTCAACATAAAATTTAAGAGTTTCAGCACCGATGGCAATCGAAGTTAAGGGAGTTTCTAAATCTTGAGTTAATTGATATAAAGATTCGGGAGACTTAACAGAGTTCATATTATTGCTAACAAGCTCATAACTAATTGCCAATCGAATACCGAATTTATGGTTACTATCTGTCAGGGTATAAACTACCGAAAAATGGCAGTCTACCAACCCCGACATTTAGTTGAGTTTGAATCTTAAATTAAAGTCAAATATGCAGACGATAATGAAAAAATATTACAAACAACTAGCTAAAGTTGCAACTACAGATTTTGCCAGCGAGTCTAAATGATAACCACCTTCCAAACCAAACAAAATCCTGGAGGAAACAGGCAGTATAGATTTAGTCAGCCAGGCATAGTCATCAGGATGTAGCGATATTCCCGCTAGAGGATCTTCACGATTGGCATCGTAACCCGCGCTGACAATTAGTAAATCTGGCTCGAACCCGCTTAAAAATGGCACTACTTCTCTGGTAAAAACTGGCTGATAGTCTTCGATGGTGCTGCCTGGATTCATCGGTAGATTAAGTACATTATTGTATTTACCGCGATCGCTCTTAGCTCCCGTACCTGGATAACAGGGATGTTGGTGTAAAGAACAGTAGATAATCTGGGAGTTATGTTCGACAATTGCCTCCGTACCGTTGCCATGATGTACGTCCCAATCTAGAATTGCTACTCGCTCGACTCCCGATTGTTGTAAAGCGTAATTTGCCGCGATCGCCGCATTAGAAAATAAACAAAAACCCATTCCTGTTTTAGCAGTTGCATGATGTCCTGGAGGACGTGCCAAAACAAATGCAGGACTATGTTTGTCGAGTACCCAATCTACTCCGTCTAACCAGGCATTGACTGCCAGTAGGGCAACTTCATAACTCCGAGCCGATAAAATTGTATCTCCGTCTAAATATCCTCCTCCTTTTTCCGAAATCAGTTTAATTCGTTCGATGTGTGCGGCAGTATGAATCTGACGCACCCAGGATAATACTTCTCTGTTTTCAATCGGGGTGGGTGAAAGCCATTCTAATTTGTCTTGCCAGGAAACCTGTTGTAAAGCTTCCGCTATTGCCGTCAAGCGCGCGGGACATTCGGGATGAGCGTAGCCCGTATCGTGTTCTAAAAATTCTGGAGAATAAATAACTGAAAGCATACTGGTAATTTAAAATTCAGCGATGCAATTAGTTTTAATCATAGATGAAGAATTGAATTGCAGAATTCGGAATTTTAATCTGTAGGGGCAAAGCACTACCTTGCCCCTCCGAATTATCTAACAAACTGAGGCATAATTTCTGCGGCGGTAAACAAACCAAAGATACCGCGTCCATTTAAAGCCGCACCTGCTTTGAGATAACCAAAAGCGGGACCACAAACATTGGCTGCCATGCTGGTTTCGTCGCCTAAGGTAAAGGTGTGAGTTGAGATTTTGCCCTCAAAGGTGCGTCCTGTAATTTTGACGTTGGTACTGAGAGGTTTTTTCGGATTGCGCGTATCCACAACACCCCCAACAGTAACGCGATCGCGACCGCAAATTCCCGCTAGCTCCAGCATAATATCATCGGCATGTTCCATATTTTCTAAGGCTAAAATTCCGTTGGTTTTATCTAGTAAAGCAGCCACTTCGCGATCGCTCATATTCCTTGCCCTCTCGACATCGTATCCAGGCATGTGAGCAATATCTTCGCGTATCGTAGCGCGATATGCCTCCCAGTTAGCAATACCCACGCCAAAAGTAATTTTAACGCTGTGAATTTCGGCAAAACTTTGAGCGGCAACGGCAGCGGCGGCGGTTAATAATCCTGGAGTGGCACCACAACCTGTTAGATAGGTGATTTTTGCTTGCTGTAGTTCGGAGCGTAATTCTAACAGTTGTTCTACCGCACTAGTGCGTTTGAGAGCATCAACTAGTACTCCCTGCCACCCAGAGCGAATGAACTGTCGGACAACATCTGCCATAAAAGTATTGGGTAGATTGGGCAATGCTAGAAAATATCCATCTACAGCAGCATTGGTCAATAAATCTTGAATGCTAGTGTTACTAAAAGTACCGTAAGGTTCGAGATAACCCAAAGAATGGCGATCTCTATAGGCTTCAACTGCCGTATTAACATCTAATCCTGTCTGACAGTAAGCGTAGCCTTTTTGGTCTGCTGCTGCCGTCCAAATCATTTCGCTTTTTGGAGCCAAAACTCTGGCTGCGGCTTGTCCCAAACCTCCAAAACCCAAAACACCAATTCTTAGGGGTTGGTTCACTCTGTCTACAATCATGTTTATGTCTAATTAATATTTAACCAGTTTTAATTATGTGAGTTAACGGCATCATAAGTAAATTAAAAGTCGATCTAAAAAATTTTTGCTATCGGTCGATTTTTTCTGTCATTTTGTATAGATTTATTAATTAATTGCCGTTCTAACCCTTGACTCGCTGTATAAACTAAGAAAAACTTAAATAATGAGATAGTAAGTAATTTATCAATTATTAATTTTTGATAATATTTTCATATTATTAATACAACTGTTAAAGATGAGTATCATCAAAAGCAGTTGGAAAACGCAACTAATTAGATCTATCTAACGTTTAGCTCTAATATCAGCCAAACAAAAGCGATCGCCATCAAAGCAATGGAAACACTAGAATTTATCATTTATCCTGACGGCAGAGTAAAAGAAACGGTTACAGGCATTGTCGGGTCTTCTTGTCAAGAGGTGACCAGGGCAATTGAAGCGCAGCTTGGAGTAGTAGTTTCTCAATTGCAAACTTCAGATTACTACGCTCAACAAGTAAATCAGTCGGAAAAAGTTGCCACTCAAAGCACCTTTAGTGCATCGGATTGGTAAGTTCGTGAAATGGTTTGAAAAAAAGTTCATTAAGAAACAAGAAATATGTCACATTTTAGTAATATCAAAACCAAGATTCGCAATTTGTCTTCATTAAAAGCCGCTCTCAACGATGTAGGAGTAAATTGGAAATCAGGTCCCGCGCAAGTCCGAGGATATCAGGGGCAAACTCGCCAAGCCGAAGTGCTAATCGAACAAAACAATAACTACGATGTTGGTTTTAGCTGGAACGGCAGTGAATATGAGTTAGTAGCCGACCTGCAATATTGGCAACAGCCCCTAACGGTAGACGGTTTTTTAAGACAGGTAACTCAACGTTATGCCTATCATACTGTTGTCAACGAAGCTAGTAATCAAGGATTTTCAATTTCAGAACAACAACAAAATAAAGACGGTTCGCTCCGTCTCGTAGTTCAACGCTGGAGTGCGTAATGTCCGATTTTTCTAATACCTCCAATCGCTCTGGTTTTGAGCCAGAATTAGGGGGTATATTCCGAGAATCAGAAACTAGAACGGGTTTTGAGCCAGAATTAGGTGGAGCTTTGCGCCAAAAAGGTGCATATGTCGATGAAAATAGATGTATCGGCTGCAAACACTGCGCCCATACCGCACCTAATACTTTTTATATCGAATCGGAACACGGACGAGCTAGAGTCTTCAATCAAGATGGTGATTCATTAGAAATTATCGAAGAGGCGATCGATACTTGTCCTGTAAACTGCATTCACTGGGTAGACTGGATCGAACTCAAGCAGTTAGAGGCAGACCGCAAATATCAAATTATCGAACATTTAGCTTTGCCGCCAGCAATGAGAAAATCATCGATGAATAAAAAAAGCCGTATGCCTGGAAAAATTAAATAATTAAAGATAACTCAGTTAATTTTTTTAGACCTCAATAGGTAAACTCTATTGAGGTTTTATATTTGTTTTTATAGTTCACGGGGAGGATATCTTGAATAGTTCGATCGCATCACCTAATTTAATCTCATCTCTGTGGTATCCCCTCAGTCTGGTCATGCTGTATCTGGCAATTTTAGTTCTTATTGCCGAGGGATTAAGCCGCTTTGTGGCTAATGATTCCGAACTGACCAGAAAGATAGTTCATATTGGCAGCGGCAATGTAATTATGCTCGCCTGGTGGCTGAATATTTCCACTACCGTAATTATTAGTGCCGCCGTAATTGCGGCAGCGATCGCCGTAAGTTCTTATTTTTTGCCTATTCTGCCAAGTATTAACAGTGTCGGACGCAACAGTCTGGGTACGCTATTTTATGCCATCAGCATCGGTGTTTTAGCGGCTTTGTTTTGGCAAGATTATCCTCAATACACCACAATTGGCATTTTAGTAATGGCCTGGGGAGATGGTATGGCGGCTATTATCGGACAAAATTTTGGCAATCACACTTATAAAATTGGCAAGATTACTAAAAGCTGGGAAGGTTCTCTGGCAATGGCAATTTCAGCATTTATAGTTTGCGCTTCGATCCTGCTCGCAGTTGAGGGTCAAAGCTGGCAGAATTGGTCAATTTCCCTTATCGTGGCAATAGTAGCTACTGCTTTAGAAGCTTTTTCGCTTCTAGGAATTGATAATTTAACCGTTCCTATTGGCAGTGCTACACTCTGTTTTTGGTGTGTTCGAGTATTATTAAATTAATTAATCTTTTGTAAAATTATTAAAATTCTATTGGAATTCTTGCGTTTTAACTATTACTAACTATGACAAATTCGACCTCTACCCCAAACCCCGACCAATCTCCTTTAGAAGATCGACCACAAGATAGTTACGTTAAGCTAGCTATGCGTAATATGGTGCGAAAAGGAGGCAGATCTTTAAGACACTTTTTCCTGACTACCGTTGGTTTATTAGCAGTGTTAATTGGTTTGGCTTATTTGACCAGATAAAATCGTATGAATTCAATTACGGCTCAGATTCAGCTTACAGCTTTTATCGAAAATCATTACTCGAAAGCAATTACTGAGGATCTGGACAATATTAGCTCGATCGATTGGAACCGTTGGTTTCAAAACTGGATTAATTTCTTACAGCCCCAAATTTTTAATAATACCTACAAACGACACGAGTACCCGAAACAGCTACGCAGCCGCCAGCCCATGCTGCAAACGCCTTCTCCGAAGGCTGATGACGCATTCACGTCGCGTATTCGGAGGACGCGTTCTTATGAACTCAGCTTGAGATTGACAAGCGATCGCGAAATGGCAACTTTTAATCGCCAATATCGTCATCAAGATCGGGCGACGGATGTTTTGGCATTTGCTGCATTAGAAACAGATATGCCCCAAATAACAGATTTCGACGAACCGCTATATTTAGGAGATATTATTATTTCTCTCGATACTGCCCTCAGACAAGCACAGTCGCACAATCATTCTTTAACTAAAGAATTAGCTTGGTTGTCGAGTCATGGTTTATTGCATCTTTTAGGATGGGATCATCCAGATGAAGCTAGTCTGACTGAAATGCTCGATCGCCAGTCAGATTTATTAAGCCTAGTTGGTTTATAGTCCAGCTATCGTTTAGTAGCAAAATTTGCTATGAAGATCGCTCGATATAAATATTTGTAGTTAAAGATTTTTTCTATATACCGAATGTTGGATTAGGATAACAAATAAAAACTAGCTTCGATTTCGTTAAGCAAGTGTGAGGATAACCCTAGAGGTTTTAGTTTAAATATGACCGAATCAACCAATTTCAATAATGTAGTTCGAGACACTTCTGATTCTACTAATAAACCAGTTTTGAGACAGTTGGCCTGGCAAGTCGCACCTAACTTATTTTTAAGTTTTAAATATGCCTGGGCAGGGGTAAAATACGCCTTTCTCACTCAAAGGAACTTTCGGATACATACAGCAATAGGCGCACTTGCAGTTAGCCTCGGCAGTTATCTACACATTCAGCCGATGGAAATGGCAGTTATTGTTTTGACATGCGCCATTGTCATGGTTTTAGAATTGATTAATACGGCGATTGAAGCGGTAGTCGATCTAACAGTAAAGCAAAGTTATCACGAACTCGCTAAAATTGCTAAGGACTGTGCGGCAGGGGCAGTTTTAATTGGTGCGACCGCAGCGGTGTTAGTAGCCGCGTTTATTTTATTACCCCCTCTGCTACAGCCATTAGTATCGTTTTAATAACGGAGATTGGCGTTGATTATAGTTATAGACAACTACGATAGTTTTACTTATAACTTAGTTCAATATCTAGGAGAGTTGGGACAAGAGTTTCCAGTTGCCAAAGATATTAAAGTGTATCGGAACGATCGCATCGATTTAGAAACTATTGAAGCTTTAAAGCCAGATGGTGTAGTTATTTCTCCCGGTCCAGGTCGTCCTGAAGATGCGGGGATTTCACTACAGTTAATCGAAAAGCTCGGCTCCAGGCTGCCTATTTTAGGAGTTTGTCTGGGTCATCAAAGTATCGGGCAGGTGTTTGGCGGTAAAATTGTTGCCGCTCCCAGCTTGATGCACGGCAAAACCTCCGAAGTCAGCCATCAAAATGTGGGCGTATTTAAAGGAATCGATTCGCCTTTTACCGCTACGCGATACCATAGTTTGGTAATCGATCGCAGTTCCATACCCGACGTTTTAGAAATAACTGCCTGGGTAGAAGACGGGACGATTATGGGCGTACGCCATCGGAACTTTCCTCATATTCAAGGAGTCCAATTTCATCCAGAAAGTATTCTGACTAATTCGGGCAAGCAATTACTGCGTAATTTTTTAGAATCTATCAGTTGACAATTTAGCTAACAAGTTTATGAAACGGCGACAGTTAATCTGTTATGGTGTGGGAGGAGCAGTAGGAGCGATCGCTGCTAACTGGGTTTCTGCCTCTAAATCTCTGGCTCAAAACACCAGCGAATCAATAACCATAGAGTATTTTGGTCATACCTGTTTTTTGTTTACAGGTAACGGTTTGAAAGTTTTGGTCAATCCCTTTCGTGCCGCAGGCTGTACTGCTGGCTATTCGCTTCCCCAGGTAGAAGTAGATGTGGTCTTAATTAGCAGCTTTCTCTTAGATGAGGGGGCGGTAGAAGAAGTAGCGGGTAACCCCAGAATTATTACTCAATCTGGAGATTATCAAGTAGGCAATATTAAATTTCAGGGAATCAGTACCCCACACGACCGCGAAGGCGGCAGGCGTTTTGGCAAAAATACTGCCTGGCGTTGGAATCAGGCAGGAATTAATATTCTGCATTTAGGCGGTGCCGCAGCACCGATTACCATCGAAGAAAAAATTCTCATGGGTAGTCCCGATGTGGTGCTAATTCCCGTCGGTGGTGGGGCCAAAGCCTACGATCCCCAACAGGCTAAAAAAGCAATTTCCGCACTCAATCCTAAAGTAGTAATTCCCACTCAGTATCTTACTGCTGCTGCTAATAAAGAAAATTGCGATCTTGTAGGAGTAGAAGAATTTTTAAATTTGACTTCCGAGATGGAAGTCAAAAGATTAGATAGCAATAGTATTTCTATTAAGCCTACAGATCTACCCCAAGAAGGTACTTTAGTTCGAGTTCTCAACTATACTTAACCTAAACTTTTTTGATAATGCTATAAAATCTATCGAACTTATGTATACTTAAGCTCGTTCGGCAGATGAGTTACTTATTTTTTTTGGGAATAGGCTTGGGAACAATTTGGTGGGGCATTAGAACCACAGAAGAAGTAGCGCGGCTCACGGCGGCAATTGTCGGTGCCTTACTTTTGATATGGGGACTGTGTCTAACTCCCCAATCATTTTTACTCATAGCAGAGGTGTTAGCAATTCTGGCAATATTTCGGATTTGTGTTCGCTGCTGCAAATGTTAGTAAAATCTACGATAACAATTTTTTACTATTAAGCAAAACTCAATCTTTCTATGGTCTTAATTATGTACTAATTTGGAATGAATTATGTACGAGATACCTCCAAATGTTACAGGGTTTGCAACCGAGCAAATAATGGATATTTCTAAATTTAAAATTCTCTGTTATTCCTTACAAGGATTCGGTTTGTTGAAAGTAGTAGAAGTTTACGAGTATAGGTATCCAGATAATTTCTACAAAGCCAAAGTACAGGATAAAGAAGAAAAATTTTATATTTACATAAATTACGGTACTTTTGTATTTGGATTCAGTAAAGTTTCAGATATATATAAATTAGGTGGATCTTTTATAGATAAACCATTATTAAAAGAAGCTTTAAAGGAATTGGATGATAAACATTCTGTTGTCTCGGCAAATATCTTAAACTCAGAAGCTACTAAGAGAAATTTAGGTTTACTAAATGAGCAGGAATATAGACAAGTTATATATTGGTATCCAGATACCATAGGGGAAGTACTTTTTTCGCCATGTTTCGATTGACTTTTGCTAACTTAAAAACTTAACTAATTCCTCTAGTTTCTGCCATGCCGCACCACTGGCAATAATTTCTCGTGCTGTTTCTATACTTTGAAGATTATCGCCAAAAGGCACTAACTCGGCAACCTGTAAAGCTAAAGCAGCATTTAAAGCCACTACATCCTGTTGCGATCGCTTGCCTTTGCCTTGTAAAACGTTTTTTAAAATAGCAGCGTTCTCGTTCACTTCTCCTCCTTTTAATTCTGCTAAAGAGGCGTGAGTCAAACCTAATTCTTGGGGATCGATCGCACTATAGTTAACTTTCCCCTCGCTCAACAATGCCAGATCGCTTTTGTCCCCCAACCCTGCTTCATCTAATCTTTCTCGACCGTGTAAGACAATTGCCTTTGAGATTTTGAGCCGATTTAAAGCCTCCGCCATACTGCTGATAAACTTAGGGTCATACACGCCAATTACCTGACCTGTAGGAGAAAGAGGATTGACCAGAGGACCTAATAAGTTAAATACCGTTCTAACTTTGAGGGTAGTTCTTAAAGGAGCGACAGCTTTCATGGCAGGGTGCCACCCAGGAGCGAATAAAAAAGTAATTCCTACTTCATCTAGTGCCGAGCGCACCTGTTCGGTTGGTGCCTTGAGATTTACTCCCAAATACTCTAAAACATCTGCCGAACCAACTTTGCTAGAAGCAGAACGATTGCCATGTTTGGCAACTCTAACACCTGCTGCTGCCACTACAAACGCTACCGCAGTAGAAATATTAAAAGTAGCAGCACCGTCGCCTCCCGTACCGCAGGTGTCGATAACTGGCAAGTCGTGTCGAACTTCTGGCTGTTGCCTGGACTGAGATTTTAGTACCTGTGCCATTCCTGCTAGTTCGTCGGCAGATACTCCCTTAGCTTGTATTGCCGCCAAAATTGCCCCCGAAACGACGATGGGAATGTTTTCTTGTAGCCACCCCGTCATCAATTCAGCCGCTTGAGCTTGAGATAGAGAACGACCTTCTAAGAGTTGCTGTAAGAGTTGGGAAAAGTCTAAATCTGTCTTGCCAGATATCATTATTGGTACTTGCGATTGCAACAGTTGCGTTGTCAGAAAAGATTTACAATCTAAAATTGTATTCTCTATTAAGTTAGATTTGTCGGAAAGTTTAGTATATCTATGAAATATTTTCTTCGCCTAAGTGCTTGTTTATTGTTGTTAATCGTGTTAGCTTTTCCCCTGCCCGCTCTTGGAGCAAGTTCTACTTCTGTTACTCCTTCTGCTTTCAGTGAGTTTACTAAAGACGAACTCCGAAACAAAAATTTTGCTGGTAAGGATCTAGAGAGTGTTGATTTTGCCAAAGTCGAGCTAGAAGATGCCGATTTTAGTAACGCCAATCTTCGAGGAGCGGTATTTAACGCTTCCAATCTGTCTAATGCCAATCTCAGCGGTGTTGACTTTACCTATGGGTTTGCTTATTTGACTAATTTTGATGGTGCCAATTTGAGCGATGCTATTTTTGAAGAGGCAGTTCTTTCATTTTCTACATTTGAAGGAACTAAGATAAAAGGGGCTGATTTTACTAATGCAGTTTTAGAAAAATGGCAGATTAAACAACTATGTGCTGACGCTTCTGGCGAAAATTCTAAAACAGGTGTTAACACTAGAGACTCTATAGGCTGTAGATAGCTTATCAATGAACAGCGAACAATGAACAGTGTTTAGTGCTTCGTTGCTCATTGCTCATTGTGAGGGCATAATTCGGAGGTTTCCTCCGAATGCTGACCACCCGAAATTGCTCATCGATAATTTGTCGCGCTGCTACAATTTTTCTTGAGAAATCATGGTTTGACAGTAGTTAATAAGTTTATCTATGCGAGTATCTATGCTCTGCAATCTCGCTTTTTTAGTAGCAGTTTGACGAGCGGAAGCTAAAAAAATTACATCTGTCGATAATAAACGAAATTCTCTAATTAGTTCTCTTTGTATGGCTTGCCAGCTAGGTGCGATCTCCACTTCGGCTAAATGTTCCGCGCTTGAGTGAGCTATTTTTTCCTCAAACCACTGCTGTATTTTTCTAAAGCGTTCTTTGGTTGTGGTTGGGTTGATTTTTTGTGCATCGTCTTTAAAGTTCTCTTTAAATTTTGTTAATAAAACTAAAAATTCCTGATATGCTTTTTGTTGTGGTGCAGATAACATTTTAAAGACTGAATACGGTAAAATTTTGTTAAACAAGCTTGACTTTTATACTGTCATCTTAACGACAAAATATATTATAATGAAGTTTTTATCGTTAATTATTTAAAATCGAACTTTAAAGAATCTGCGAGCATTTGCTCTTGTAGCTAGAGATTTTCTCAAATACCGCCGTTTCTTCGTTTGATTTATACTTTTATTATCTATTATCAAGCTCTAACCTAACTAATTAGTGGCTTTCGAGAATTTTAAAAATAGTTATTCATCTAAAATATTTTTTATTTTAAACAATTAATTCTCGTTCCTTTTGCAGATAACCCAGCCACCACCACCAATTTATGACTGCCATCTATCTCGCCGAAACTCCAAAAACAGAACTAGAACTTCCTGATTGGTTACAAGCGTGTTTGCTCCAACAAAAGTCGGACAGCAACCAGACGGATGCCGATTTAATTTGTCGCGCCTTCAATTTTGCTTATAAATTGCACGAAGGTCAATACCGAAAATCTGGAGCTCCTTATATTGCTCATCCAGTTGCCGTAGCTGGCTTATTAAGGGACTTAGGAGGTGATAGCGTCACTATTGCGGCTGGTTTTTTGCATGATGTTGTCGAAGATACCGAGGTAACTTTAGAGGAAATTGAAGAACTTTTTGGTCTTCAGGTACGGCAGTTAGTAGAGGGCGTAACCAAGCTTTCTAAATTTAATTTTTCTAGTAAGACCGAACGCCAGGCTGAAAATTTTCGGCGGATGTTTTTAGCAATGGCAACCGACATCCGCGTGATTGTGGTCAAGCTAGCAGATCGGCTGCATAATATGCGGACGTTAGAGCATCTCGATCCTAAAAAGCAAAAGCGCATCAGCTTGGAAACGCGAGAAATATTTGCTCCTCTAGCCAATAGATTGGGAATTGGTCGGTTTAAATGGGAATTAGAAGATTTATGCTTCAAATACTTAGAACCAGAAGCTTACGAGCAAATAAAAGCTTTAGTTGCCGAACGCCGCGCCGATCGCGAAGCGAGAATTGCTTGGGTAACAGAAACATTGCGATCGCGTCTGGAAAAACTAAAAATTAGAATTTCAGAACTGCAAGGCAGACCAAAACATCTTTACGGCATTTACCAAAAGATGCAGCGGCAGCATAAGGAATTCAGTCAAATTTACGATATTGCTGCCTTTAGAATTATTGTCGAAACTAATGAGGAATGTTACCGCGCTTTAGCGGTAGTTCACGATGCTTTCAAACCAATCCCAGGACGTTTTAAAGACTATATTGGTTTGCCCAAACCAAACCGCTATCAATCTCTTCATACTACCGTCGTCGGTTCCAACGGTCGTCCGATCGAAGTTCAAATTCGGACGATGGAAATGCACCACGTTGCCGAATATGGAATTGCCGCTCACTGGAAGTATAAAGAATCAGGTTCGAGCGACCTACAGGTATCTTCAGATGATGACAAGTTTACCTGGCTACGGCAGCTTTTAGAATGGCAAAACGATCTTAAAGATGCTCAAGAATATATCGACAGCCTCAAAGACAATTTATTTGAAGACGATGTTTATGTCTTTACTCCTAACGGAGATGTTATCGCTCTGGCACATGGATCTACAGCCGTAGATTTTGCTTATCGCATCCATACCGAGGTAGGCAATCACATGAAAGGGGCGAGAGTCAACGGACGCTGGACGATGCTATCTCAACCTTTAGAAAATGGCGATATTGTCGAAATTGTTACGCAAAAAAACAGCCATCCCAGTTTGGACTGGCTCAACTTTGTCGTCACTCCCTCAGCACGCAATCGCATTCGCCAATGGTACAAAAGATCGCATCGGGATGAAAACATCGCTCGCGGTAAAGAGCTATTAGAAAAAGAGTTGGGTAAAAGTGGCTTGGATTCGCTGTTAAAATCCGAACCGATGCAAACGGTAGCCCAGCGCTGCAACTATTTATCTGTAGATGACTTACTAGCAGCATTAGGCTATGGAGAGATAACTTTAAATCAGGTTGTCAATCGCCTACGAGATGTAGTTAAAGAACAGCAGCCAGTAGAAGAAGTTGAATCGGAACTCGATACTGAAATATCGGTTTCTAACGATCGCGTTGCTCCCTCTAGTTCTAATAGCAATTCACCGATTATCGGCGTAGAAGGTCTGTTGCATCACCTGGCAGGCTGTTGCAAGCCCCTGCCTGGAGAATCAATCATAGGTGTGGTAACTCAAAATGCTCGCGGCATTTCCATTCACTGCCAAGATTGCGTCAATGTAGAAAAAGTACCAGGAGAACGTTTGGTACCCGTTAGCTGGAATTCCAACGACGAACGAGGACAGGTTTTGACCTATCCTGTAGACATTCAAATCGAAGCACTCGATCGCGTCGGGGTACTAAAAGATATCTTAGCTCGGTTGAGCGATCGCGGAATCAACATTCGTAATGCAGGAGTTAAAACCAGTCGCAATCGACCAGCTTTAATTTCTCTAAGTTTGGATATCCGCGATCGCCAACAGTTTGAATACATCTTACAGAGAATTCAAAAGATGAGCGACGTGTTAAATATTCATCGGGTGATAAACAGCGATCGCTAATAGATAACAGGAAAGATTTTTTGTGACGCGGAGACAGTAGAAGTATCTAGTAGAGAAATTCCCAAGTCTCTTAGTCTCCTGTTATTCTCTAAAGCATAAAGCATAACTTGCTACTTTTTACTTTTTACTTTTTTTTACGTCCACCTGCGGAAAAATGCCCCGTCTTCACCTGCATTAATGGTTAACTGTTCGATCGCCTGCATGGCTTCGGCATCTAAAGACTGGTAGTTCTGCGCTACTCTAAAATTAGACTCTAACTGTGCGGGATCTTCGGCAGCAATAATACAGCAATGTACTCCAGGTAGGGAAAGACTGTAGCCCATTGCTTGCTCCATGCCCTTCAGAATGCCAGAAGTTAGTAATCGTCCGTAAGCAGGTACTTTCATAGCAATTACACCAACATTTTTCTCCTGTGCCACTGGTAAGACGGTAGAGGAAAAGGGACGGGGATGATGTACGTCGGCAGCATTGAGAGAAATTAGAGTAGTATCGAAGTCGTAGCGGCGCAAACCTTCGGCAATAATATCTGGTTCGTGATGACCTGTAATTCCCGCAAATTTAATCAATCCCTGCTCTTTTGCTTGTTCTACGGCTTTTATTGCCCCACTGTCGCTAAAAATCTCGTCTAATTCTTCGGTAAAAGAAACGTGGTGGAGTTGCCAGGAATCGAGATAGTCTGTGTTGAGACGTTTGAGCGATCGCTCCAGTTCGCGCCAGGCACTATCATAGTCTCTAGCGTCGGTTTTACTATTAATGTAGATGCGATCGCGATATGGGGGTAAGACTTTGCCATAATGCGCTTCCGACGGACCGTAATTAGCTGCGGTATCGTAATAGCGAATGCCTAATTCTAAAGCTTTTTCAATCAAAGCGATCGCTTCTGGTTCTCGTCCGCTTTGAGATATTGGGGTTTGTCCCGCTCCTCCCAGCCCAAAAATTGGTAGACTAACATTAGTTCTGCCTAATACTCTTTCGGGCATAGTAGAAGTCGTTGGCATCGAGACGGCTCGCTTTTGCTGTTTGGTTAGAGCTTTCGTACCGATAGCTGTTGCTGCTGCTGCACTGCCGATTAGGAAAATGCGTCTATTGGTTTTCTGGCTCATAATAAATTGGTTTTTTTAGATCTTAACGAATATTTTTGTAGTTAATTTTTGATTTTATATGACAGTCATTCACGGTAGTTGGCTTATAGATTGCGAACGAGATTGCTTTTTTGTCTGGGGTGAGACTTGGCGATCGCTGGTTAATATTGATTCTATAAGTGATGCGGAAGGAAGCCTAGTTCACCCTTTTTGTTTGTCCGAAACAGAATTATCGGACTTTTTTACCAAGAATAATTTGTCCTTAGAACGAGTTTTAAACAGCAAACTAAAAGATATTTGGACAACAAAACAAATTGCTATACCTACCGTTACAGGTAAAAGCTCCAAAATGCAGCCAGTATATGCAGATGACAGTACATCGGCAGCTAGCGAATCTAGTTTAGAAAAACAGGTTTGGCAGGTTGAAGGATTTTGTTTGACTCCTTTAGAAGCGATCGCTCTATTACAAATGCTATCGCTTAATTCTTTACAGGCAGATAATAACTATCTATCTGGCGAATTGCAGTATGCAACACATATTTATCGCTGGACTTTAGATTTGATTGTCAGACAAAAGTATTTACCAGGGATAGAACGTGGAACTACAATTAAAAGCGTTTGGCAACCTTTATTAGACAGCGAGACAGATCGGGTGAGATTTGCCAGATTTGTGCGCTTAATGCCCCCTGCTTGTTTGGCTTATGGTAGCCAGGCAGCAATAGAACCGCAAACTTTATTATTGCGATCGCTGTCGGTAATTTTAGATGCCAGACTGCGTACTTGGAGCGATTTTAATGCCAAAGCGACTAAAAATATCTCGATTCAGCCCTGGTTGCGATCGCTTGTCGAATTTCCCAGTACCTTGGAAACCGATCGTAAAAATATTAGTCGCCTCGATACGGCACTGTATAACTGGACGCTACCAATAAATGAATATTTAATAAATAGCCAAAACGATAATTTTGGGCGCGATCGCTATCGGGTTTGTTTGGTGTTGCAGCCACCAGAAGTCACTGAAAAGAATGGCGTACAAAGCGACTGGCAGTTAAATTATTATTTACAAGCGTTAGATCGAGCAGAGTTTAGGGTTAAAGCAGCTACTATTTGGCAATGCGAAGATGATTCTCTAACAGTTAAAGGCAGAACTATCGAAAGCCCTCAAGCTGCACTACTAAAAGGTTTAGGATTGGCAAGCCGTATCTATGCACCAATAAAAGCCAGTTTAGAACAAAGTAATCCGATTAGTTGTCAACTAGATCCGATCCAGGTTTACGAGTTTATTCGTTCTATTGCCTGGCAACTACAAAATAGCGGTTTGGGCATAATTTTACCTCCTGGTTTAGCATCGGGAGACAGCGAACAAAGATTGGGAATCAAAATTACTGCTGGAGTTGCTACCAAAAAAAGAGAACGTTTAAGCTTAGAAAGCTTACTAAAATACAAGCTAGAAATTGCTGTTGGCGATCGCAGCGTTTCCCAACAGGATTTTCAGCGTTTATTAGACCAAAAATCGCCCATAGTTGAAATTGAAGGACAGTGGTTGGCTTTGCAGCCAGCAGATGTCAAAGCGGCACAGGCGGTTTTAAGCGATTCTAACGAGCAGATGAATTTAAGCGTAGAAGATGCTCTGCGTCTATCTACTGGCGATACCAATGTTTTAGCCAAACTGCCCGTAACCAAATTTGAATCTACGGGAATTTTGAAGGAACTCATCAATAATTTAACTGACAACAAAGCGGTAGAACCCGTCAACAACATTAAAGGTTTTAAAGGCGAACTACGACCCTATCAGGCTAAAGGAGTAGGTTGGCTATCTTTTCTCGAAACCTGGGGTTTGGGTGCTTGTTTGGCAGACGACATGGGATTAGGAAAAACCATCGAACTGATTGCTTTTTTACTCAATCTCAAACAGCAGGATATTTTAACCAAACCGACTCTATTAATCTGTCCGACTTCGGTACTTAATAATTGGCAACGAGAAGTTAGAAAATTCGCTCCAGATCTTAAAACAGTAATTCACCATGGAGATAAACGCAGTAAAGGAAAAACCTTTGCTAGAGAAGTAAAAGATAAACAGTTGGTAATTACTAGTTATTCTTTGGTGCATCGAGATCTAAAAACCTTAGAAGCGATCGATTGGCAGGGAGTAGTATTAGACGAGGCTCAAAATATTAAAAATTCTGCTGCCAAACAGTCCCAGGCAGTACGGCAAGTAAAAGCAGGATTTCGCATTGCTTTAACCGGTACTCCCGTTGAAAATCGCTTGTCAGAACTATGGTCGATCTTAGATTTTCTCAATCCTGGTTTTTTGGGCAAACAGACTTTCTTTCAAAAAAGATTTGCCATTCCTATAGAAAAATATGGCGATCGCGATTCTTTAAATACGCTCCGTTCTCTAGTTAGACCGTTTATTTTGCGTCGTCTGAAAACCGATAAAAACATCATTCAAGACTTACCAGAAAAGCAGGAAATGAATGTTTTTTGTGGTCTGTCGGCAGAGCAAGCAGAGCTTTATCAGAAGTTAGTCGATAAATCACTAAACGAAATTGAAGACTCAGAAGGAATCAAACGTAAAGGATTAATTCTTACTTTATTGTTGCGCTTAAAACAGCTATGCAACCATCCAGAGTTAGTCGAAAAAAGTAAGGGCAAAATAAAAATCGATTCTGCTACCTTTGGCAATCGTTCTGGTAAGTTATTGCGTTTAGAAGAAATGTTAGCCGAACTTATTGCTGAAGGCGATCGCGCTTTAATCTTTACTCAATTTTCTGAATGGGGCAAGATGCTAAAACCCTATCTAGAAACCAAACTAAACAGCGAAGTTTTGTTTTTATATGGCGCAACTCGTCGCGAAGCCAGACAGGAAATGGTCGATCGCTTTCAAAACGATCCCAACGGTTCGAGAATTTTTATTTTGTCTTTAAAAGCAGGCGGTACGGGTTTGAATCTAACTAGAGCCAATCATGTCTTTCACGTCGATCGCTGGTGGAATCCCGCCGTAGAAAATCAGGCTACAGATCGGGCATTTCGTATCGGACAAAAACGTAACGTGCAGGTACACAAATTTGTCTGTACTGGTACTTTAGAAGAGAGAATTAATGACATTATTGAAAGTAAAAAAGAACTGGCAGAACAAACTGTAAATGCGGGCGAACAATGGTTGACCAAACTAGATAGCGATCGCCTGCGTAATCTATTATTATTAGACCGCGATGCAATTATTGATGATTAGATTTACTAAGACTGAAAATTTTAGCTAAAATAGAATCTTAGGTATTTTTACTCATTTAAAAAAGCTAATTTTAGTTATAAAGCGATTTATTAACATCGGCTAAATTTAATGAAGCTTTATTAAGTACAAATACTAGAAAGTTCAAAAATAAAAGTCATTTTGTTAAATTTATTACACGCTCGATTAATTATCAATCGAGCTTTAATTAATATTGCTTATTTATAAGAATTTTTAATAAATTTACTTTTTTAACTTCAATATGAAACACTTTCATGATGAATGGCTACAAGAATGGTGCGATAATAATGGTTGGACGGATTTGATCAGCGAACGCCACGATCGCTATTGGGCTTTTCCACCTAACGGAGTAATGCCAGAACCAATTCCCTCTAAAATTTTAATGACAATTAAAAAAGAAAAAGGTTTTACCGATACAGAAAAGCGGTGGGCTACTGCTGCTGTAATTATTAGTATCGTGGCAATTATTGCTAGCTGGGTAATGTCTTGTCCGTTACCAATTATGCCCGCGTTTTGTTTTGATGCGATCGTGTTTGCGCTAATGGAATGCGAAGTATAGTTGATATGAGTAAAACGATGAGCAATGAGCAGTTAGCAATGAACAATGGGAGTTTAACTGCTTATTGTTCATTGTTTATTGGTGAATTGTTATTTGTAGCGCAATAGTCGTTGTAAAATTATCTAGAGTTCGAGAAATCAAACAGAGAATTTAAACGAAATGTGGTAGATTTCTGGTATTTATAGAGCAAGTAGTTTTCATCTGGCGATCGCCTACAAAAACAGATAACTTAACTTTACTATGATTGGATTTGGTAAAAATAGACCAGAAATAGCACAACAAAAATGGCGATTGCAACTAGATCGTTTTGTAGAAGAAAATCAAAAGCAATTGGCGGCTTTAGTTTGGGGTTTACAGCAAGAATGGCAAAACTCAGACAATATTCATATTCTCGGTATCGATCTACAGCCTGAGCCTCACTTTGTAGTTTGCGCTAAAGAAGATATCGAAAAATTAAATCAGAATACTAGAGGGCAAATACAAGAAATTTTAGGCATAATTGACGGCTACCAACCAGAAACTGAAGTTTTGATTTTGGCTATTGGCGAAGGACAAGTAAAACTAATTAACTATCAACCAACGTCAGCACCACCCGATTGTTTTGCGGAAGTAACAGAAGACATCGATCGCCTGATTGAAATATTAGAAGCGGCTTTAGTTGAAATTATTAATTGAAATAGCTATTTGGATAAATAAAGAGAATTAATATTACTGGAAAATAATAACGCGATCGCTTTTTTTATTTAGAAATAAATAGTTTTTAGAAATGCGATCGGTTTAAAGTGCGATTTGACCATAGTATTGTAATTTCAGAATTTTGCTGCTTGCTTATATTTTATAGCGCGATCGCTTAACAAATTGAAGTTTAACTTGCATAGTACGATTCGTTTCTAAGTATTTTTTTAACAGTTATTAAGAAGCTTTATTACTAGCAATCAAATTTCTAATAACAGAAACCAAATTATTAGAAATTTGCATGGTTGCTTGTTCTATGGTATCTTCAATAGCTTCCTCTTATGCTACTGCTTTATCTTCAGTTTAATTCTCGTAACCATTAATAACTCTCTTTACATCGCTCGATCGCAAGTTTCATGATTTTAATATTTAATCCGCTTAATGTATATAATTTATAAATCGAATATTTCAAGATAATCAAGGCAATATTTCTGATATTACTGGCAAAAAGATAGAAAAAATATTTTGTGTAGGAGGAAAAGATGCCAATACAAAAATTTTTAGTTTATTTGTCATTTGGATAAAACTAAGAAAACAAAACTGCTGGCATAGATTTTTTTTAGATGAGGGACTTTGTTTTGTAGAAACATATGACCGCTTTGAAAAAATATATTTAGAAGATATAGAAGATTATCCCGTATTTAATTTAGGAGATCGCTTTCCTTTAAAAGATTTAACTATAATTTCCGCAACAGTTTACCCACTAAATATTGATGGTGTGACATTAGAAATTATTTTGGAAACTAGGTATCAAATGTTATTTTGGTGTGATGATGTTGATTATAAAAGCAATTTATCGCTTGTTTTTACTAACAATTAAATGTAATACTAAATGTATTACATTTTTTCTCTGTGCCTCTGTGTCTCTGCGCGAAATTACTTCATCTTAATTCCCAACACCTGAGTATGTGCGCCTCTGGCTTGAGTTACACCGATGGTTCTTTCCGAAGCTTCAATCATTGGACGACGCAGACTGACGACGATAAACTGTGCTTCCTGCGCCTGTTTTTTCACCATACGCGAAAGCTTTTCTACATTAGCACCGTCGAGGAACATATCCACTTCATCAAAGGCATAGAAAGGAGAGGGACGATATTTTTGCAGGGAGAAGATAAAACCAAGAGCAGTTAAAGATTTTTCTCCCCCAGACATCGAACTCAATCTTTGTACGGGTTTGCCTTTGGGATGGGCGACGAGATTTAAACCGCCATTAAAAGGATCGTTTTCGTCTTCTAGCTGTAAATGTCCGTCACCGTCGGATAGTTCGGCATAAATAATTTTAAAGTTTTCGTTTACGGCATCAAAAGCTTCTTTAAAGGCTCGCAAACGTAAAGTAGTAAACTTTTCGACACGGAGTAATAATTCGGTTCTTTCTGCTTCAATGGTGTCTAGTTTGTCCGACAGTTCCTGTAGTCTGGCTTCGGTTTGTTCGTATTCTTCTAACGCCAGCATATTTACAGGTTCCATTGCTTCGAGGCGTTTGTGTCCGTTACGAATTTGTTTTTGTAATTGTTCTAACTGTTCTGTTAAATTGTTAAAAGCAATTGCCTCTCCTGGTTCGCTTTCGATATCATTTACTAACTGGGGAATTTCTGGAATGGGATTGGGTAGTTCGCGTTCGCGTTCGGCTATTTGATGTTGTAAAGTTTGTATGCTAGTTTGTCTTTCCTTTTGGGTTTCTCTTAGTTTTTCCAATTGCCAAGCTTGCTTTTGATAAGTTTCGCGCCATTCTCTAAGACTTTGCTCGCTGCGATCGCGCTCTTGTTTGGTAGTTCCTAATTTTTCCGATAGCTGTTGCAGTTCGGCTTCAGTGGCAGCTATTTTTTGTTCGATTTCTTTTAGTTCCTCAGCAATATTTGTTTGTTGTTCGTCAATAGTTTCTCGCTCTGTTTGAATATCGGTTATATATTGTTCTGCTGTAGCTACTTTATCAGTAAGTCGCTGCTGGTTATTGGTTAAATCTTGCAGATGACTTTCTGTTTGTCTGAGTTCTATTTCTTGCTGATGTAAATTATCTTCTTGACTTTTAATTAAGGCTCGAACCTGTTGCCATTCGCTTTGAGAATGAGATTCTTCTAACTTAGCTAGCTGTTGTTGATATTGTTGTAATTGAGTTTCTAAATTGGGAATAGTTGCTGCCAAATTTTGTAGACGAGTCTGTAGGTTATCTCTTTCTTGGCGATTTAAATGTAACTGATTTATATATAATTCTCTCTGACCCGTTAGCCGTTTGATTTCTGTTTCTAATTGTTGTTGCCGTAGCTGTTTTTCCCTGATAACTTGTCTAACTTCGGTTAAATTTTCACCGAGATTCTTGACTCGAACTGTTAAATCCGCTATTGTTTGACTATTACCTGATATGATGCGGGATAACTCTGTCAAGCGATCCTTTATTGTTTCGGCTGCATCGCTTTCTTTGGTAGTAGCGTTACCAAAATGCAGGGTAGAACGAGCAGATTTGCTTCCCCCCGTCATCGCGCCACTAGCTTCTAAAAGATCTCCTTCTAAAGTAACGATGCGATATTTTCCTAACTGCGATCGCGCATTGTCAAGGCTGTCATAAACTACGGTATTACCGAAGACGTAAGCAAATATCTTATCGTAGCGAGAGTCACAGCTTACCAAGTTAACTGCCAGATCGATAAATCCTCGACCGAAGCGCATCGTTGCTGTATTGCCCGTATTAGGAGAATTTATTTTATTGAGTGGTAAAAAAGTTGCCCTACCAGCGCGCTGTCTTTTAAGAAGTTCGATTCCTTCTGCGGCAACGCGATCGCTTTCTACAACAATAAAACCCAATCTGCCACCAGCAGCCGTTTCTAAAGCTAATTGGTAACGAGGTTCTACCTGTCCCAACTGCACTACTAGACCATGAACTCCAGACAGGTTAGAGTTTAAAATGATTTTACTGGCGTAAGTTCCCTGTATTTCTTGCTGCGCCTGTTTGGTTGCTTCTAATTTATCTAAAGCACGCTGTTTATCTCGCTGTTCGTTTAAGAGACGCTGTTGGGTTTCTTCAAGAACGCTGCGATCGCTTTCCGCATCCGATAGCTGTTGAGCGAGTTCTGCTATCTCTGCCGTTGCCTCTTTTACCTGACTTGATAAGGCTGTAAAGTCGGCTTGTTTGCTAGCAAGTTCGCTTTCGGTAGTTTCCAGCGACGCGCTTTGCTGGCTAATACTAGTTTCTAATTGACTCAGCTTTTCACTAATTCTAGCTTGTTCGGTACGCTGGGGGTTGAGAGTATTTTGAATTGCCGTAACTTCACGGGTGAGACTCGCCTGTTCTTGTACCCAAGCCTCAGAAGCTGCCGCGATCGCATCGGCATTTTCTTTAGTTTTAGCTACGGTTTCTTTAGCTTCGTCTACTTGCTGAGTAAGTTCGGGAAGGCGATCGCTTAATTTATTTTTCTCGTTAGCAAGTTGACTTATTTCTCGTCGATGCTCTTCTAAACATTGTTGTGTTTGTACCAGAGATAATTGTTTTTGCTGACTGGTGTTAGTCAACTCGCTTTGTTGTTGCTGTAGCTGATGGCGTTTGGCTTTATGAGTTGCCAACTCAGAGGCTACCGATAGCTGTTCGTCTTCTCCTAAAGCCTTTACTTTAGCGTTTAGTTCTTCTAACTGGACTGTTTTTTCTTTTATGTCGGTGTTGAGTTTTTCTAACTCTGTAGTCAGTCTTACTGTCGTGTTTTCTCCCTTACTAAAAGCCGCTTGTAACTCTTGCTGCTGTTGCTGGAGCGATCGCCAGACTAAAACTATCTCTTGCTGTTGCTTTTCCTGTATTTTCTCTTTTAACTTGCGGTATTTTTCAGCCTTTACCCGATCCGCTGCCAAGCGATCGCGATTTGCTACCAGTTCCTGAGCAATAATCTGACATTTTTCGGCTTTTTCTCGGACTTTATCAAGTGTATTGCGCGTTTGCTGAATTTTGCGATCGAATGCTGCCACTCCCGCCAGTTCGTCAATAATTTCCCTTCTCTCTCGCGAATTCATAGTAATGATACGCGTAACGTCACCTTGCAGCACGACATTGTATCCTTCGGGATAAATTCTTAATTTTTCTAGCTGTTCGTGTACTTCAGTCGCCGTCGCTACCGCATCGTTGATATAGAAGGTGGAAGAGTAATTGCCGTTTTTACCCACTCGCAAGCGTCTAGTTACTTTCCACTCCCAAACACCGTTATTAGAAATTGCTACTACTTTATTACTGTCTTTGGTTTCCCTTACTTCTGATGTCTCTGTTTTCAGTTCGCTCTCAGCTTCATAATGATGACCGTTACCGTTACCGTTATTTTCTACAGCTTTTAACTCTTCTGAAGATACGAGAGTTACTTCTGAAGCAGCAGCAACTGTATCTGATAAATCTCCTAAATCTGACAGATCGAAAGTAACCGAAACTACGGTTTCCGTCCCTTTACTATTTCCATTGCTACTATATTTATGATTGATCAAATCTGGCAGGCGATCGGCACGCATTCCTTTAGAACTAGCCAAACCCAGACAAAATAGCAGCGCGTCTAAAATATTAGATTTTCCCGAACCATTTGGTCCCGAAACCACCGTAAAACCAGGCAGTATCGGTATTTTTGTCGTACCGCCAAAAGATTTAAAATGGGATAGTTCAACGCGCTTGATATGAACCATGTACTAGATTTTATCTCAGTAGTGGATGTATAGAGTATTAATATACTAATTGACAGACAGAGTATCGCAAACACTACTGGTTTTTACACACTTTTAGCTGTTTTGTGTAGATAAACTCAGTTTTCTTAACAGTTAGTTACATAAGGCTAGATTCGGCAAACCAAGAACAATGCTTGAGATGACCTTAACCTATTCAAGTGGTTTTTTTAGGAGGTTTTTCCACCTATAGAATAATATCCAATAAGTTTACGTACAATAAATAGCTATACGTCTTACTGTTGATGTGACATGAAGTTACATATCCTCAGTGATTTGCACAATGAATTTGAATTATTTCATCCTCCTCAGACAGATGCGGATGTAGTCATTCTTGCGGGAGATATTCATGTCGGCAAAAAGGGAATTGCCTGGGCTATAACAAACTTTCCAGATAAACCAGTAATTTATGTGCTTGGTAATCATGAGTACTATGGCAGAGCATTTCCCAAACATATCAATGACCTAAAGCAACTAGCCGCAAAGACAAACATCCATGTTTTGGAAAATGATAGCTTGGTTGTTGGAGAAGTTACATTTTTGGGGTGTACGCTGTGGACAAACTTTAAGCTGTTTGGCGATCCTAAGATTGCTGGCTATCAAGCGACACAAGTGATGACAGACTATCGAAAAATTCGTGTCAGCCCACAGTATCGCAAGCTTCGATCACTAGATACTGCTATTATTCACAGAAAATCATTAATGTGGCTGCATGAGCAGACAACAAATCTGAGAGAAAATCGAAAAAAAGTCGTTGTAATTACACATCATGCACCTAGTAAGCGATCGGTTTCGGAACGCGATCGAGACGACATTTTGAGTGCAGCCTATGCTTCACACCTTGATGCTTTTGTAAACAAATCTGCTATTAATGTTTGGGTTCATGGTCATATTCATTCACAGCAAAACTATATAATTGGCAACACAAGGGTAGTTTGTAATCCTAGAGGATACCCTGATGAGCGCAACAAACATTTCATTCCTAACCTTATAGTCAATGTATAAATACGTTTGTAAATAAAATGATAGTAAAAAAAAATGCGAGCTTATTAAATTAAAAGATTTATAAAAGACTCGTTGTGGGCGATTACGCTTTGTACAGCTTTCAAATCGCCAAATACCTCAATTATTTATATTTATAATAATTGAGAGCAATCGCCTTTATCGTATCCCACAATTTACTTTTGTACGTAAATTACGACAAAATACTGTGTAAACAACAATTATGGGTCGCCTGGGATTCGAACCCAGAACCAATCGGTTAAAAGCCGAGTACTCTACCGTTGAGCTAGCGACCCTCGAACAAATAGCGTTTTGTTCGCACGGTTATTAAATTTAACATAGATTTTGAAAAAAATCGAGCAAAATCTTACAAAGAACTGCAAACCAACTTTAAAACAGACTCGAACGTACTTCCAGGTTCGATGTAGGTTAGCCGATCTTTTGTGTTTAAAGCGTTACGCGGTGCGCTCCAGGGTTCGAGGCAAATATAATCTTTGCCTTTTACAGTCCAAAAAACCAAAGTATTGTAAAAGCGATCGCAGTCAATAACTATCTGTCTATTTGTCGAGCGATCGCGCCATGTTGCTGACTGTCTATGAAGCGAAGTAAATGCCACATCAATTTCTTCTCGTTTAAAATCAAAATTACCATCAAAAGCATGAGTTTCTTGACTTTCTTTTTCTGTGTAGCGATCGCTAGGAATATCAAATTCTAAACGCTCTTTGTCCGTCACTGCGAAATAAGGATGAAAACCAGCCGAAAACGGCATTACTTCTTGAGACTTGTTGGTATATTGCTGGAGTATTGTCAAACTATTACCCTGTAGCTGATAGGTAAAAACTAGTTCAAATTCAAACGGATAAACAGCGAGAGTCTTATCGTTACTACTCAAAGCGATAGTAATACTTGCACAATCATTAGTTTTAGTTGCTGTTACTTGCCAGGGTAGATCGCGAGCAAATCCATGTTGTTTTAGTTTGTATTCTCGTCCCTGGTAAGTGTAAGTGTCATTTATTAAATTGCCACAAATTGGAAACAGTATGGGATTGCCACCACGTACGCTTTGTTCTCGATTGGCAAATCTCTGTGTATCCAAATAAAAAATTTCTCCATCGCGATCGCGCCAGCGAGAAATAATTCCCCCTCTTTCTGGTACTACCTCTATTTCCGAGCCTGCCGATTTATCTTTAAGAATAAAAGTTTCGTACTGTTTTTGTTCTTTTGCAACTTCAAACATAATTTTTTAATTTTCACTCTGTAAATTACTTTCAATTTAAAAGCATTTCAGAGCTTTTGCCTTAGCTTTAACTGCGCTTTGTAAAGCAGGTGATAGCCAAGAATAATACTGTTGATACACTGGCAAACGAGGTTTTAGCTGCCAGCCAGCAGGCTCTAAAATTTTCTCAAGGTAATCTTTTGTAGGATGGGGATAGTCTGGATTAACTTCATCTTTCGGACTTATTCCTCCTAAATCTGTTGCTCCTGCTGCCAAACAATCCCAGAAAAATTGAGGCGTAACTAAATTTGGTGGTATTTGAATGGCTATACTATCAGGTAGAATTGCGCGAGCTTGAGCGATCGTTTCCACCAATAAGTGAGGAGTAAAACTGGGAGCATTTAGTTGTTGTCTGCTTCCTACACTATGAGGTTGCAAAATAACTTCCTGAATGTTGCCCCATTTTCGATGGATATTGGCGATCGCCTCTAAAGTTTCTTGGCGGTCTGCTTTAGTTTCGCCAATTCCCAATAGCAAACCTGTAGTGAAAGGAATTTTTAGTTTTCCTGCCCATTCTAACTGCTGTAAGCGCAGTTCTGGTTTTTTACTTGGTGCTTGCCGATGTACGGTGGTCAGAAATTTAGGGTTTAACTGTTCTAACATCAAACCCAATGAAACATTAACTTGTTTCAATTGCTTCATTTCTTGCCAACTCAATGGACCGACATTGGTATGTGGCAGAAAATCCATTGATAGTGCTAACTCACATAACTGATAGATTCTCTCAAACCAGGAAGCTCTTCGAGAAGAAGCTGGATGAACTTCGCCACTAAGAACCAATATTTCAGCTATTTGTGTAGATGGTAGATTTTTTAGCTTATTTTTTGCTGCTGAAATAGTTAACCAGATATCTTTTCCAATATCTACTCTGAAATTGCAGTAGCTACAGCGATTAAAACATTCATATGTAGGAACTAATGTATAAGCGGGGCTATAAGTAACGACCTTATTCATATTTTTAAAGATAAGTTTTATTAATAAGTTGCATTAGACAATATTTAGTTAAAATACTTTACAAAACTAAAGATAATCACTAATATTAAGATATCGAAGAATTTTATTCACTTCGATAATTGTATAAATTACAAAGGAATTATAAACACACATGACAACTACACTAAGAACTCGCGAAAATCGCAGTGCTTGGGAGAACTTTTGTCAGTGGGTAACCAGCACCAACAACCGCATTTATATCGGTTGGTTCGGTGTCCTAATGATCCCCACACTCCTAGCAGCAACCACCTGTTTCCTAATCGCCTTCGTCGCAGCACCGCCTGTAGACATCGACGGCATTAGAGAACCAGTAGCAGGTTCATTACTGTACGGTAACAATATCGTATCGGGAGCAGTAGTACCAAGCTCAAACGCAATTGGACTACACTTCTATCCCATCTGGGAAGCAGCCTCATTAGATGAGTGGCTGTACAACGGTGGTCCTTATCAGCTAATCGTCTTCCACTTCCTAATCGGAGTCTTCTCCTACTTAGGACGTCAGTGGGAACTATCCTACAGACTAGGAATGCGACCCTGGATCTGCGTAGCCTATTCAGCACCAGTATCGGCTGCCACAGCAGTATTCCTAATCTATCCTTTAGGACAAGGAAGCTTTTCTGACGGAATGCCATTAGGTATTTCTGGTACGTTTAACTTCATGTTCGTGTTCCAAGCCGAACACAACATTCTGATGCACCCCTTCCACATGTTAGGTGTAGCAGGCGTATTCGGTGGAGCATTATTCTCTGCCATGCACGGTAGTTTGGTAACCTCTTCTTTGGTAAGAGAAACAACCGAAACCGAGTCACAGAACTACGGTTACAAATTCGGACAAGAAGAAGAAACCTACAACATCGTAGCCGCACACGGTTATTTTGGTCGCTTGATTTTCCAATATGCGTCTTTCAACAATAGCCGCAGTTTACACTTCTTCTTAGGAGCGTGGCCTGTAATCGGTATTTGGTTCACCGCAATGGGAATCAGTACGATGGCGTTCAACTTGAACGGTTTCAACTTCAACCAGTCGGTAATGGATTCTCAAGGAAGAGTTGTAAACACTTGGGCAGACGTACTCAACAGAGCCAACCTTGGTTTTGAGGTAATGCACGAGCGTAATGCACACAACTTCCCCTTAGACCTTGCTAGTGCCGAAGCTACTCCTGTAGCAATGAACGCACCTGCGATTGAAGGCTAAACACCAAACAACTGAATAACTAGAATAACTAAATAAAAAAATGCTCTCCACGAAAGTGGGGGGCGTTTTTTATTTCAAGCTCTCATCATGACTGGTAGAAAATATCTAATAGAGAACGACAAATTAATGGCTGAGACATATACTATGATTAACAAGATTTTGTTAGTTATCTAAAAACTCATTGATTAAGCCGAAACAATCAAAAAAATAATTACGATCTGCACCGAAAAACTAATGGACACAAAACTAATACCGATTATTTTGGCAGGTGGCAAAGGAGAACGTTTTTGGCCTGTTAGCCGCCTTAAAAAACCCAAACAACTATTATGTCTCGATGGTAGCGATCGCAGTTTATTGCAGGCTACAGCTAATCGTCTGTTAGATTTGGCAGGTGGCTGGTCTAATCTTTGGGTTATTACCTCAGCAGTCGTTGCAGATGGTGTAAGAGCGCAACTACCAGATTTACCAGAGTCTAATATTTTAGTAGAGCCAGAGGGTAAAGATACAGCACCTGCGGTAGCTTGGGCAACTTTAGAAGTTACTAAGCAACAAGGAGAAGACGCAGTTTTAGGATTTTTTCCTGCCGATCATTGGATTGGAGACGAAAAAGCGTACCAACAAACATTAGAAGCAGCAATCTCTCAAGCTCAAAATGAAGCAGCGATTGTTACTTTAGGCATTAAGCCAGATCGTCCTTCTACTGGATATGGTTACATCAAACAGGGACAGGAAGTAAGCAACTTTAACAATTTACCAGTGTATAAAGTAAACCGCTTTACTGAAAAACCCGATCGCCAAACCGCCAAGTCTTTTATCGATACGGGCGAATACAGTTGGAACAGTGGCATGTTTATTTTTAAAGCTGGCGTAGTCTTAAATGAGTTAAAAACCTATGCTCCCGAAATAATCAAACCTCTAATCGAACGAGGTAAAGATGCTTATGGACAATTAAAAAAAGAAAGTATCGACTATGCTTTGATGGAAAAAACCAAGCTAGCTTACGTTTTACCAGCTAACTTCGGTTGGGACGATTTGGGCGACTGGAATGGTGTAGAACGTTTGTTAAAAGGCGATCGCGAAAATGTAGAATTAGCAACGCACATTGGCAAAGACACCAAAAATACAATTATTTATAGCAGTAACGATAGTGAGTTAATTGTCACTATTGGACTGACAGATGTAGCAATTGTACGCGACGGCGATGTTACGCTTGTAGTTAATAAAAACCGTACTCAAGAAATCAAACAAATAGTTAAATCGTTACAAAAAGAACCTAAGTTTCATCGTCTACTTTAGTCTGGCTGTATAACAGTTATAACGTTATTTTTGGCGATCGCTTTAAACATCAGTTAAAATGCCGACTTCATTAGTCACTAGCGAATGAACCACAAAAGGGAAACCAGCACCAGACAATCCTTGTTTTATGCGATCGCTAGTAGCCTCAAAAATCACAAATAAAGGTCGAACCTGTCCTGCGGCTTCGCTAAACATATGTTGTTTATTTGCGGGCATCAGCCATTCATAATCACGGTCTAAATAAACTTGAGTTTGTCGCCAGCGATCGATTAAATCGGAAAAATCTTCTTCTGGACGATGAATAAAAATCAAAATTTCTGTATCCAGTTTAATTTGCCATTGAGGATCGCAGGTCAAAATTCCCAAATCGCATGGCAGTCTGGTAGCCCGCGTTTCAATTTTAGGTTTTAATGGATCCAACTGTAAATCCGAGCGACGAATGCGGACTATAGGTAAAGGAATGGTAATTAAACTTTGTTCTGGTTGGTGAATGCTCGGTAGCATTTCAAAATAAGGACTATACTGTCTGAGTAGTGCGATCGCTCCTAGAGAGCTACAATACTCAGCCAGTAAAGTTTCGTAATCGGATTTTGTTACGCTCATTGGGAAAAAACTTAGAAATTAACCTAACTGGTCGAAGATAGAGAACATAGGTAGATACATCGAAAGTAAAATCGTACCTACCATTAAGGCGATACCGACCATCATGATTGGCTCGATCATACTAGTTAAAGCTTTAACTGCCTGCTCGACTTCATCTTCATAAAAATCGGCAACTTTTTCCATCATGCTGTCGAGTTCTCCAGTTTCTTCCCCAATACTGATCATTTGAATTGCTAAAGGCGGAAAAACATTTTCTTTTTGAATTGCCAGAGAAATCATCCCCCCCTGCTGAATATCATTCTTGGCTGCCTGTACGGCATTAACGATTACCTGATTGCCAATAGTGTTGCAAACGATATCAAAACAGTTGAGGACTGGTACTCCCGAGCGAGTAAGCGTACCAAAAACTCTACAAAAGCGAGATACAGCAATTTTTTGATTCAGATCGCCGAATAAAGGCATTTTAAGTGCTAAAGTATCTATCTGCAACTTTCCCATAGGAGTTTTGTAATAGTTACGGAATAAAAATCCTCCTATCATAAATACTGCTACGGGGATAATTGCCTTCCAACTTCGCAAGGTAGCACTAAGAAAAAGCATAAATTTAGTTAAAGCTGGCAGTTCGGCACCTAACTGCTCGAAAATACCTGCAAAAACAGGGATTAGAAAGATCGTCATTCCTAAAAAAGCGACAACGGCAAAAATACCAACTGTAACGGGATAAGCCATTGCTGATTTAATTTGGTTTTGCAGTTTTGCCATGTCTTCTAACAGTTTAGAAAGACGCATTAGTACTTCATCTAGTACCCCACCAGCTTCTCCAGCCTCAACCATATACACATAGAGATCGTCAAAACACTGTGGATGTTTGCTCATGGAGTCTGAAAGACTCGTACCTTGCTGTACTTCAGCACTAATTGCCAGCAGAGCTTTTTTGAGTTTGATGTTGGGAGCCTGATCCGAGAGAATTCCCAAAGCTCGAATAATAGCAACACCAGCATTCACCATCACTGAAAATTGCCGCGAGAATACTGCTTTATCTTTGACCGTAACTTTTGCCAAAGCCATCTCGATCTGAGACAGATCGAAATCAAAAGCAGATTTATCAATTTTACCAATCGCTACATAACGATTCTGCAAAATACTACGAGCCTGTTCGGGAGAAGCAGCCTCTACTTTCTCTGAAAGAATTTTTCCCGAATGGTCTTTAACTTTGGCTACATATATAGGCATACAAATATATTTAAATTTTTAATTTTAGATGTATCGAAAAAAAAATCGAGTTTAACGTCTTCTGGCTGTAGTAGCTTTAGTACTAGTTGTAATTCCCATACCACTGCCTGCAACTAGACGCTGTAGTTCGTCTGGTTTTGCACTTTTTGCCAGTCCTTCTTCTATAGAAATCGTGCCAGATTTAACTAAGTTAGCTAGAGCTTGTTCCATCGTTTGCATGTCCATTTTGGCTCCAGTTTGAATTGCCGAATAGACCTGAGAAGCTTTACCTTCACGGATTAAGTTGGCAATTGCAGGAGTAACTACCATAATCTCCTGTGCCATCGCCCGACCAAATTCCCCAGGTTTGGGATTGTGCTTTTTGACTAAATTTTGACTAAACACAGCAATTAAAGAATTAGACAACATCGCTCTAATCTGAGCTTGCTGTCCCGACGGAAATACATCGATCATCCTGTCTACCGTACCTGCTGCCGAATTGGTATGTAACGTCCCAAAAACTAAGTGACCCGTTTCCGCTGCCGAAATTGCCAGAGAAATAGTTTCCATATCCCGCATTTCTCCTACCAGGATAATATCTGGGTCTTCCCTCAGTGCGGCTTTGAGTGCATTGGCAAAACTTTTGGTATCTTCGTTTTTTTGTCGTTGATGAAACAAACTCTTAATATTAGGAAAGACATATTCAATAGGGTCTTCTACAGTTAGAATATGCTCGGCTCGCGTGCGGTTAATCAGATCCAGCATTGCTGCTAGAGTAGTAGTTTTACCAGAACCAGTAGGTCCCGTCACCAACACTAAACCCCTGGGTCTTTGAGTCATGTTACGCACTACATCAGGCAACCCTAATTGATCGAAATTAGGAATTTTAGAAGATAAAGCCCGCAAACAAGCTGCATAGCAACCCCTCTCCTTGTAGACATTGACCCGAAACCTCGCTAAACCCTTAACACCGTAGGAACAGTCTAATTCCCAGTTCTGCTCTAATTCTTTTCTCTGATTGTTATTAAGCATACTAAAAATTAGTTTTTGACATTCTTGCGGATTGAGTTCTTCTCCGACAGGAGTTAATTTACCGCTAATGCGAAAATATATTGGCGCGCTGGCTTGAATGTGCATATCAGAGCCACCCATTTCTACCAGTTGTTCCATATAGTCTTCGATCATTAAATCCATAATTCTTTCCTCATTAAAAGATTGCTAAAAACTAAAATAATTCGTGCTGCTAGTTGTCACTAAAACGCGGTGTCATACAGTAAGGACAATCCAACCACTCTGGCTGTAATTCTGCGCTACAGGTACGACAAACCAAACCACTTTTACGTTTGGCTTTGAGTTCGGCTTCTAAACCAGAGTCGGTAAACGTCACCCGTTCTACTTCTTCTAAAGTCGTATGACCTTCTTTAACCAAATCCAGGCTATACGCCAGGATGGTGATCATGCCTTCTTCTACTGCTGCTTCTTTGATGCGATCGGTATTAGCACCTTCGTTAACCAATGATTGAAGGCGTTCTGAGTTCCGCATTACTTCGTAAACACCAACTCGTCCTTTGTAGCCAACTCCACTGCATTTTTTGCAGATACTACCGTTAGATTTGGCAGTCTGCATTTGTTCTGGTTCTAACGTGTTGGCTTTGTAAAAAGTAATTTCTTCTTCTTTAGAAGCAGATAAACCAAATCTAGAAAGTTCTTCGTGTGTAGGAGTATAGGCAATACGACATTCACTACAAACGCGACGCATTAATCTTTGAGCTAGTACTCCAACTAATGCTCCTGAGATCATAAACGGTTCGACACCCATTTCATCCAAACGAGCGATCGCGCCAGCCGCATCGTTAGTGTGTAGGGTGGTTAAAACCAAGTGTCCCGTCAATGCAGCTTCAATTGCCGTTTTAGCCGTTTCCGAGTCCCTAGTTTCACCTACCAGAATCACGTCGGGATCTTGCCGCAAGAAAGCTCTGAGAATAGAGGCAAAGTTCATCCCTTTTTCGCGAATCACCTGCACTTGAGTAATACCGTCCAAAGAATACTCAATGGGGTCTTCAGCAGTACTAATATTAATCCCTGGATTGTTTCTTTCGGCTAGTACCGAATAAAGCGTAGTCGATTTACCAGACCCAGTAGGTCCCGTCACTAAAATTAAACCAAAGGGACGGCTTGCCATATCTCGCACTAACTCTAATGTTGGTTCGTGAGAAATTAATTTATCTAACCCCAACTGGGTTGCCGAGTTATCTAAAATCCGCAGTACGACTTTTTCTCCGTAGCGACTAGGCAGAGTATTGACCCGAAAGTCTACTTTACGCCCCTGAAACATCCGCCGAATCTTACCATCTTGAGGCAGCCTTTTTTCGGCAATATCCAAGTCAGCCATAATTTTAAACCGAGCCACTACCGCAGGGATAATTTTCTTCGGCATGGGGTCGAATGGCTGCTGCAAAACACCATCTTTACGAAAACGGACTTTGAGAAACTCTTCTTGCGGTTCGATGTGGATATCCGAAATTCCTTCCTGTAAAGCTTTTGCCAAAATTTTGTTCACCAGAGTAATAATTGGTGCAGCTTGTGCTTCATTGACTGCACCCAGGTCGTCAGCTACCTCCTCGTCAGTTTCTTCCAGATTAAAATCCATGTTGTCTAGATCGAGAGAAACATCGACATTAACCTGTTGTTTTTTGGTGGTTTCTTTTTTTACCTGTTCGTCAAGAAAGCGATCGATTAGCTTTTGATAGTCCGATTGAGTGATTACCCTTCTTTGAACTTCTATCCCCTTGGGACGTAAAATTCGATTGAGATCGTCTTGAGCTTCCAAATTTTCAGGATCGACCATTGCCACCACTAACACTGGTGGCTCACCCTCTTTTTTTTCTAGAGGAATAAAACGATAGCGACGACATAAATCTAACGGAATTAATGAATCAATCAATTCCGTCATTTGATGAGCGTTGAAGTTATCTGACTCGATTTCTGGATCTAGTGATTCTACACCATAAAGAACTTTTAGCTCGAACAAATGATGTTTCTTATGCTGAACTACTAAATCTGGCGGTAGCTGCTTGCCCGTAGCCGATTCGATAATATCTACTAAAGAGCGATCGGTTTTACGGCTTTCTAATAAAGCCTTCTGCATTACCTCGCGATCGACAACCCCTCTTTCTACTAACTTATTACCAAAAGGAGAAAAAGAGTTACGCAGGGCAAGCGCCCGCGTTCGTTTAGAACTGGTGGTTTTAGAATTAGTAGATCTAGCAGCAGAATAAGTCATAAACAATTACAATATTTCCTGACATTTTTTAGTATTCCCCAACCAAGAGCGAAAATTTTCAATAGACTCAAGATCTATCTTGGTAGTAGAGATTGAAATAAAAAAAAGATATAGCGAAGTGATGATTACCGACCGTAGATAATCGCTCAATTCCATAAGATGTTACATTTGATAAGCGATAAACTTAAGTTAATTAATAGGTCAACTCAGCACTAAATTATTTAATATCTCGATAAAACTACAGAGCTAGTTTTTTGTACTAGTGCAATATCTCGACATTTTGTACCGTAAGACAAACATCCTATGATTGAAGAGCAGAAACAACCAGAAACTAATAATATTGCCAATACTTCACCAACAGAACAAGACCATAGTGAATTTGAAACCGAACAATCGGTAACAACTCCGAGCGATATGAATGTAGTGTCGGAACAATTGAGTTCGCCAGAAGCAGAAAAAAAAGGCAATGAATCTGTAGATTCCTCCACAGGCAGTGAAAGCGAGCTTAATAATTCTTTAGAAGAAAACGAAAGTATAATCGCTGCTTTTCAGGCAGAAAATGCCAACCTCAAACGGCTTTTAGACGAAAAGACCGAACAATTCGAGCGGCAACTTCAACAGATAAATAATCTCAAAGCTCAATCTACTAGACTAGCCGCTGATTTTGAAAATTTTCGCCGCCGAACTAATAATGAAAAAGAAAGCTTCGAGCAACAAATTAAGAAAAATGTCATTGTCGAACTTTTACCTGCGATCGATAATTTTGAACGTGCCAGAACTCAGTTAAAACCAGGCAACGAAGGAGAAAAAGCTATTCATAGCAGCTATCAGGGTGTATATAAAACTTTGGTAGATTGTTTGAAACGCTTGGGCGTTTCGGCAATGCGTCCCGAAGGCGAACAATTCGATCCTCAGTATCATGAAGCAATGTTACGTGAAGCAACTGATGAATATCCTGAAGGCACAGTATTAGAACAGTTGATGCGGGGATATGTTCTGGGCGATACAATTTTACGCCATGCCATGGTTAAGGTTGCTGTTCCTAAAGAACCCGTGATAACCTCGGAAGAGGAAAACATAGAAGAAATAGAACAGTTAGATAGTACGGAGTCTTGAACTAGTATTCTGTCATAGCTAGCGGCAGTTGACTATTGTAGCAGTTGAAACGACTCAATCTAGAGATATTTCTCTAGATATTGTCGTTAGTTTTAATCTCTCTATGTTTTATAACAAACACGAGCGACATTAATGCCTAAAAGTTATGGCAAAAGTTATCGGAATAGACTTAGGAACCACTAATAGCTGTGTTTCGGTGTTGGAAGGTGGAAAGCCAATTGTCATTGCTAATTCTGAAGGCAGCCGCACAACTCCCAGTATGGTTGCTTTTGGAAAAAACAACAGTAGATTAGTCGGACAATTGGCAAAAAGACAATCGGTAACCAATGCCCAAAACACTATTCACAGTATCAAGCGTTTTATCGGTCGTCGTTGGGAAGACACTGAAGAAGAACGTTCTAGAATTCCTTACACATGTGTTCCAGGTCGAGACAATACGGTAGATGTTCGGATTAAAGATCGTCAATACACACCACAGGAAATTTCGGCTTTGGTTCTACAAAAGCTTAAAAGTGATGCCGAGAATTTCCTGGGAGAACCTGTAACTCAAGCCGTTATTACCGTACCTGCTTATTTTACAGATGCTCAAAGACAGGCTACAAAAGATGCGGGTGTTATTGCAGGTTTAGAAGTGTTGCGCATCATTAATGAACCAACGGCAGCAGCACTAGCCTATGGTTTGGATAAACCAGAGCGAGAAGAACTTATTCTTGTTTTCGATCTTGGTGGTGGAACTTTTGACGTTTCAATTCTTCAGCTTGGTAATGGTGTGTTTGAAGTCAAAGCCACCTCTGGTAATAATCATTTAGGTGGAGATGATTTTGACAACGTGATTGTTCGCTGGTTGATTAAAACCTTTTACGCTCGAGAAAAAATAGATTTGAGAAGTGACAGAATGGCTTTGCAAAGAATGCGCGAAGCTGCAGAAAAAGCTAAAATAGAACTGTCTGTCACAGAAATTACTACAATTAACCTGCCTTTTATCACTGCCGACGAAACTGGTCCCAAGCATTTGGAAATGGAGCTGAGTCGAGCAAAATTTGAAGAACTATCAAAGCCTTTAGTACAAAAAACCTTAGAACCAGTTAAATTAGCACTTAAAGATGCAGAAACAAAACCTAGCGATATAGACCGTATTATTTTGGTAGGAGGTTCTACTCGTATTCCCGCAGTTCAACAGGCAATTCAAGCTATTTTTAAATCGGTACAGTTAGATCGCTCTGTTAACCCAGATGAAGCTGTTGCTTTGGGGGCAGCTATTCAAGGAGGTGTATTAGCGGGAGAAGTCGAAGACGTTTTACTGCTCGACATTACTCCCCTATCTCTGGGCATTGAAACTTTGGGAGAAGTATTTACCAAAATTATCGAACGCAACACCACCGTACCAACCACTAAGTCTCAAATCTTTTCTACGGCAACTGATGGACAAACAACTGTTGAAATTCATGTGTTACAAGGTGAAAGAGCCTTGGCTAAAGACAATAAAAGTTTGGGTAAGTTTCTCTTGACAGGCATTCCAGTTGCTCCTAGAGGGATACCGCAAATCGAAGTAGCCTTTGAAATTGATGTTAACGGTATTTTACAGGTTTCCGCTCGAGATAAAGGAACTAGCAAACAACAAAGTGTTACCATTAGCAACACTGGTGGTTTAAGTTCTAACGAAGTAGAGCGAATGCGCTTGGAAGCCGAAAAATATGCAGAACAAGACCATCGCCGTCTAGAAGTCGTTCGATTACAAAATCAGGCTGACAATTTGATTTACGATTACGAATCTACTTTTAACGAACAGCAAAACCTGGTTCGCGACGATCTTCAAGCTAAAATTGCCAAGCTCAAATCGGAATTTAAACTTGCCTGTCAAAACCCTAATGTCAGTATCGCTCAAGTTGAAAATATTTTAGAGCAAATCCGCGAAACTTTACTAGAAATAGGTACAGACTTATATCAGAATACTGACTTCGAGCCAAAAAATAATATCTTTAATGCTAATGCAGAAATCGATATGTTAGAGAAAGACGACATCAAAGCACTAGTTAGCGTACCTGAAAATGACAAGTTTAATGGTGGTGAAGGCAATTCAAACAGTAATGAAACTGTGTTTGATGATTACGAAACTGTAGACTAATTCTTCGTAGTAACCGAACTAGGTATTATGGTTCTGATTTTGCTAAAGTACAAGGTACATTAACAAATTATATAAAATATTCAGAGTTTATGGCAGGGGACTACTATCAAATCCTGGGCGTATCCCGCGATGCAGACAAAGAAGAGCTAAAGCGTGCCTATCGTCGTCTGGCTCGAAAATATCATCCTGATGTCAATAAAGAGTCGGGAGCAGAAGAAAAATTCAAAGAAATTAACCGCGCCTACGAAGTCCTATCCGAACCAGAAACCCGTGCGCGATACGATCGCTTTGGAGAAGCTGGTGTGTCCTCTGGGGCAGGAGCTTCTGGCTTTGAGTATGGTGACATGGGCGGATTTGCCGATATCTTTGAGACTATTTTTAGCGGTTTTGGTGGCGGTGTAGGTACTGGCGGAACTCAATCGCGTCGGCGTAGCGGTCCAACTAGAGGCGACGATCTTAGATTAGATTTAAGATTAGAATTTCGCGAAGCAGTATTTGGTGGTGAAAAGCAAATTCGCATTCCCCATTTGGAAACATGTCAGGTATGCAACGGTACGGGAGCTAAACCTGGAACGGGAGTCAATACCTGTAGTACCTGTAATGGTGCTGGACAGGTGCGCCGAGCTACTCGTACGCCATTTGGTAGCTTTGCTCAAGTTTCCGTTTGTCCTAGCTGTAATGGTACGGGAGAGGTAATTGAAGAAAAATGCGATACCTGTAACGGTGCTGGTCGCCAACAAAAAACTAAAAAGCTAAAAATTACTATTCCACCAGGAGTAGACAACGGTACGCGATTGAGAGTTTCGGGAGAAGGAGATGCAGGAAATCGTAGTGGTACTCCTGGTGATTTATATGTTTATTTATTTATCGAATCCGACAGCGAATTTGTTAGGGAAGGAATTAATATTCGCTCGGAAATCGAAGTAAGTTATTTGCAGGCAATTTTGGGTTGTCATTTAGAAGTAAATACTGTAGATGGCAAAGAAGACCTTGCTATCCCTGCTGGTACACAGCCAGACACGATTTTGACTCTCGAAAACAAAGGCGTACCAAAACTAGGTAATCCCGTAAGTCGAGGCGACCATTTAATTACGGTTAAAGTAAATATTCCTACTCGCGTCAATAGTAAAGAGCGAGAGCTGCTAAGTGAACTAGCTAAAATAAAAGGTGAGAAACTGGGTAAAGGTGGTAAAGAAGGATTTTTAGGAGGATTGTTTCACTAATGAGCGAATCATCCTCAATTGGAGCAGACGCTCGTCTCGATTTGAGAGGTACTCCCTGTCCGATTAACTTCGTACGCACTAAGCTACGTTTAGAACAAATGTCCCCTGGTTCTTTACTTGAAGTGTGGCTCGACCCCGGCGAACCAATCGAACAAGTTCCCGATAGTCTGACAATGGAAGGATATCAGTTAGAAAAAATTGAAGATCGACAGGAATTTTTTTCGCTGTTAGTTCGTCGTCCTGAAACTTTGTGATGGCTGATGAGTCGCTTTTGGAAAAATGCGAGTTATGGGGAACGGTAGTCGCCGTTCAGGCTAACTTCTATCAAGTGCGCTTGGAGTCCAATCTAAATAGTAGAAAAACAATTTCGCAACAGTATTTACTCTGTACTCGCCGTAGCCGTTTAAAAAAAATTGGTCAGAAAGTAATAGTCGGCGATCGTGTCGTCATTGAAGAACCAGACTGGCAGGATAATCGCGGTGCAATTTCTCGCGTACTGCCCCGCCAAACAGTACTTCAGCGCCCTCCCGTAGCTAATGCTGACTGCTTATTATTGATGTTTGCAGTTAGAGAACCAACCCTAGACCCCTGGCAATTAAGCCGTTTTTTGGTTAAAGCAGAATCGACTAATATTAAATCGATTTTAGGTCTTAACAAATGCGATCTCATTGAGAAAACAGAACGCGATCGCTGGCAACAGCGTTTGCAGAGTTGGGGATACGAACCACTATTTATTAGTGTTACGCAAAAATTGGGTCTTGAAAATTTATTAAAGTTTCTTCGAGACAAAATTACTGTAGTTGCAGGACCGAGTGGCGTAGGTAAATCTAGTACGATTGAAACTTTAATTCCGTCGATTGATTTACGAGTAGGCGAAGTATCGGGCAAACTACAACGGGGAAGGCATACTACACGCCACGTAGAGTTATTCGAGCTTCCTGAAGGGGGTTTGTTAGCCGATAGTCCAGGATTCAATCAACCAGATTTAAACTGCGACCCTGCCAATTTAGCCTGGTATTTTCCTGAAGCTAGAGCCAGACTCAAACAAGATAACTGTCAATTTGGTAATTGTCTACATCGCGACGAACCAAATTGTGTAGTCAGAGGTGATTGGGAACGCTACGAACACTATTTAAACTTTTTAGAAATTGCGATCGCCAAGGAAGAAGCACGACAGCAAACTCCCGATACCGAACAGAGTTTGAAGTTAAAGGTCAAGCGATCGGGCAAAAAACAGTACGAACCTAGATTGGAAAGTAAAAAGTATCGTCGTCCTTCCCGCCGCGAAAAACACCAGAATTTACAGGATATTTATAGCGATCGCTCTGTTGAAGAAATTTATGAAGAGCTAGAAGATTGAATGGATTGAACTAATTAAGCAACCCACCTAATCAATAAAACTAGTCTTTAAAATTATTTTCTATACGGCGTTCTACTTGTTCCCAAAACTGATTGCGTTCTTCTGCCAATATAAATTTTATCCATACATGATTGTCATTCTTTGGACAAAATATTCCTTGAGGTTTCTTATATTTAGTAATCAATTCTTTAGAGTTTATAACGAGAAGTTCTGAATGGCAAACAGGGCATAAAATTTTTATTTTTTTTATTTAGTCGAACAACTTCCTTATAACTATGTTTTTTCGAGTTGTATATTACATCAACGTTCATCTTTGTTCGTCAACTAAGCTGTTGGAATAATTTTTCTACTTCGGGATTGTAAATTAGTAAATAGTTCCAATAATTTTCAAATACAGACTCTACATAACCTTTGGTTTCGCTATAGGGAATCTGCTCGACAAACTCATCAGCATCTTTTAAACCGTATCGCGACACCCATTGAGCAACTGCATTAGGTCCTGCGTTGTAACTAGCGACGGCTAACATTGAATTATTTTGATATTTCTGGTGGGTAAAGTCGAGATAGTAGGTACCGATGTTGATATTGTCTTCGGGATTGGTTAGAGAATAGTCTGATAAGCCAATACTACTAGCCACGTGTTCCCCTGTTGCGGGCATTACCTGCATTAAACCAGTAGCCCCTGCCCAAGAACGAATTTTGGGTTCAAAGCGGGATTCTTGACGAATTAGGGCAGTTACTAATAAGGGGTTTAACTGACGAGACTGCGACCAATTAAGAATTGATTTTTCAAAGGGAAACGGATATAAGCCCTGCCAATACTGTGCCGTTTGTCGCAATGCCTGCCACTGTTGTTTTTCTGAAGGCTTATTGCGATCTTTGAGAAACCAAATTTGATTGATACCCCGCAAGTTTTTACCCTGGTCAAGCTTTAATAAACCGCTGGTAAATTCTTCGGCAATAGTTAATTCTTTTTTATAAGCAGTTTCAATTTGAAATTGCGCCAAGGCTTCGGATTTTAAACCCAATCGATCCAGTTCGCGTACAATTTCTGAACCTGCGGGAAGCGGAGCGCGATCGCTTTGCTTGACGACTTCGGGTAGCTTTTGGCGCACGGTGGTAAAATCTCCCACGTCCCAATTTAGTGCTACAGCCGCTCGCCAAGCGTAATAAGAACGGGGAAAGTTCGCCAAAACAGCTTTAAAAGCAGTAGTAGCTTCTGAGATTTTACCTAACTTTTGCGCCCATTTGCCGATCCAAAAGGTGGCTTTGGGTGCGAGAGGACTTTCGGGATTATTAACAGCTATCTGTTGCGCCCAATGCCAGGCGGCAGTTAAATTTCCTGCCTTAGCTTGTATATTGGCAATTTCCCAACGATATTCGGCAGCCGCTTCTGAATTGGTGTATTGAGTTAAAACGAGTTTGCGAGCTTGGGTAGCGGAAATCGAACTATTTAGAGTGTCAAGAAGATCTGCTTTTTCCATTAGAGCTTCTGGTGCTTCTTGGGGAAATTTTGCGATCGCCCGATCTAAATAAATAATTGCCTGTTGTTTATCAACAATAGTAGCCAACCGACGCAAACCCAAACCAGTATCTTCGGCGTTAGGAAATTGTTCGATAAGCTGTAGATAAAGCTTTTTTGCTGTGGCTATATCGTTACCAAGATGATGACCTCTGGCGGCGCGATAAAGATTGCCAGGGGTAAGAGAAGACTTGGCGTAGGCTCGTCCTGCTTTGCCGTAATCCCACTTCAACCAATAGCCATCAGCGATCGCTTGCCAATCCTGTGGGGTAAGTTGACTAGCGTATTCGTTCATCAGGCGATCGCGCATTTTACCTACCTCTTCATCATCGGGAGTGTATTTTGCTAATAACGCCATTAGCCGAAGCTGGTTAGGATTTTGCTCTAGCAATTGGCGAACTATTTGATGGGTGCGGGGATGGGCGGGAAACCGTTTTATAGCCTGTTGCCAATAAGCGGGATTAGACTTGCCTAAAAGATATAAAGCTTCGGCAGCAGCAGCAGAGTCGGGATAGTTATTAACGACTTGCTGCCAGCTAGTTTCTGCTTCGTTGTTATTTCCCGCTAACTGATAAGCTTGTCCCTGTTTGAGTAAAACATAGGAAGCCAGAATAGGATACTGGTTTTCTAAATTTTCTAACTCTTGTAATGCCTGTTGCCCTTGCTGTTGGTTAATCAGATTGGATGCTAGTAAAAAACTGGTACGACTATCTAAAGTTTGCTGTGATGGCTCAGTAGTTGACGACAAAAGCTGTACTTCAGAAGTTTCTGGATCGACACGATCTAAATTCTTATTAACAACTGAATTGCTACAGCCTAAAGCTATTGTCGAGCCAAACAATACCAAACTAGTTGCTAGCCAATTTTTAGCTTTTAGTGTTTTTTGTATCACAGGCTATTAAATCCAGTTTTTAATGAAGTGCGATTACAGCGTTTCAGATCGATCGAGTACGAATCTAGAGCGGATAAGAAACTCTAAGCTTTCTAAAGCCTGTTTACTATTGTCTATTACCTCACCGATTTAATGCGTACCCTATCTGACCGACAACTGCTGTATATTAAAATTATTCCCCAGAGCGATTTTTTTCTAACGTCGTCTATTTGAAAGTATTTAGTTATTTCAAATAAGCAATTGTTACACCCGAACCGCCTTCTTTTTGAGGTGCGAGTTCAAACTTACTTACTTGTGGATGACGTTGTAAAAACTCCTGAACTCCCTGACGCAAACGCCCCGTTCCTTTGCCGTGTATTATCCACACCACTCCCGACTCGGTAGCAGAGGCGATCGCGTTTTCTAAGTCTACTTCGGCATTAGCAACCCGACTACCGCGAATATCTAAAGTGTTTTTAGAGGTGCGAACCGTGACGGGAGGTGGCGTTACCTTAGATTTAGCAGGCGTACTAGCTTTAGGGGTTTTAGCTTTAGCGGGAACGTCAACTTTTTGTCCGTCTAAAGACTCAATTTCCCTCAAAGATACGGTCATTTTCATAATGCCAAAGCGAATCGTTGCCTCTGACTCGGCTTCGTCGATGCTTAAGACTTCCCCTGTTTGTCCGAGACTGGAAATTTTAATTTTTTCTCCTACCTGCGGTTTATAAGCTGGTTTATCTGGTTTGGCTGGCTGAGTTTTGGCTAGTTCTTTTTGACTGATTTTATTTAGTTGTTCGCTGGCTTGTTGGGCTTTTTGGGCAGTTGGTTCGCCTTGCTGCAAGCGTCGAATCACTTTTGCTACTTCGGCTTTGGCTTCGGCGATCGCTTGTTGCACTGCCTGTTCTTGAGATATTTTTAAGGCTTTTTCTCTTTCTTGCAGCTCTGCGGCTTTAGTTGAAACTTCACCATAAAAACGTTCGGTTTGCTCCAGTAATTTACCAGCTTCTTGAGCTTTGGCTTCTTGTTCGCGTCGTTGTGCCTCTAGCGCAGCAATTACCTGATTAACATCTTCAGCAGCATCTATACCTGACTGATTTCTAGCTTCTTCGATAATTTCCGATTTTAAACCAAGTCGTTTGGCAATAGTTAGCGCATTAGAACGCCCTGGAATCCCCCACAATAAACGATAAGTAGGCTGTAAGGTGCTGTCGTCAAATTCTACCGAAGCATTTTCAAATCGTTCGTCTTGGTATTTTAAAGCTTTTAATTCACCGTAGTGGGTAGTGGCTACCGTCAGCAAACTATGTTCTGCTAAATATTTGAGTAAAGCGATCGCTAAAGCACTACCTTCTGCGGGATCGGTTCCCGCACCAATTTCGTCGAGTAAAACCAGAGAATTATGGGCGGTTATTTCCTCATTGTGAGGACTTAAAGCTTCAATAATGCGGCTAATACGGCGTATATGACCAGAAAAAGTCGATAAGCTCTGCTGTAAAGATTGTTCGTCGCCAATATCTGCCAATACCGATTCAAACCAAGGCAACTCCACTGGTTCTTTAGCAGGTACAAAAATTCCCGCTTTTGCCATTAGAGCGGCTAACCCCAAAGTTTTTAAAGTAACAGTTTTTCCTCCTGTATTAGGTCCCGTGATCGCTACTACTTTAGTTTGAGGTTGAACTAGCACGTCGATAGGTACTACTTCGGCTCCTTCTTCATGACGGTGTTGCCAAATTAGTAGGGGATGACGCAGACGACGTAGAGTAATAGTCTCTTCTTTGTCAAAATCAATAAATCTGGGAGGATTGGCTTCTAACCACAAACTGTATCTTGCTCTAGCGGTAGCTAAATCTAAAACAGTTGCCACTGCCAAAACCGTTTCTAAATCTTCTATTACCTCTGCTACTTTATCAGTTAATGCTCGTAAAACTGCTTCTTCTTCGCGTTTTTCCTGACGTTCTTTTTGCCTGAGTTGATTGCCTAACTCTACAACTGCCCCAGGCTCGATATAAAAAGTAGAACCCGTACTGGAAACATCGTGAACGATACCTTTAATAGTTTCTTTTTGGGCTGCTTTTACCGACAGCACAAAGCGATCGCCTCTTTGAGTGATTACGGCTTCTTGAATGGCAGTGCTGTTGCGCTGCATGATATTTTGTAAGGTTTTATAGATTCTCTGCCGCAGCTGTTTGATTTCACTACGAATCTCCGCTAGTTGGGGATTGGCGCGATCGCTTACCTCAGCGCGATCGTCGATGCAGCGATGTATCTCCTGTTCGATTTCAGGATAGGTTCGCAAGTCTGCGATTAATTTTTCTAGAGTCGGCATTTCTTCAGCTTTAGCATCGATTACTCTACGCAAACGCCGTACGCCAGCTAAAGTAGTAGCTAAATTGAGTAATTCTTCAGCGGTTAACATCCCGCCAATATTAGCTCTTTCTAAAGAGTCGCCAATATCTTCTATCCCTTTAAAATTCCATCCAGAATCGATTTCTTGCTCTAAATAATAAATTTCTTTAGTTTGTGCCAATAGCTGCTGGCTTTCTTGTTTAGTAGCTGGCAATTTTAACTGTTTTGCTGCGATCGCTCCAAGTTTGGTTGCGGCAAAAGTAGCTAAATGTTGACACAAACGTCGCCATTCTAATAATTCTAGGGTTTCTGTAATAATCAAAGTCGAGTATATCTGGTTTTATATATCTATTTACATTATTTAGCTATTTTAGAAAATTGAGCGTTGATGCTTGCAGTAATCGAGTAAAAACTCAAATTTTTTTAAATTGTTTGTTTAAACAAATCATTTCGAGCGGTATTTTTTTATTTACTTGCAGTAGCGCGATCTTCCAAAGAGAATAGCGCGTCACTCATCAACGGCAGAATCGATCGCACCTACATTTAAGTCTAAAGATATATTGCGAGGTCTGAGTTCAATTGTTAAACTTAATAACATATACTTGACATAAATCTCATAACCGCAATTATAGAGGACTAATTATCATGGAAACACCACAAAACAAATTTGGTTTTACTCGCTTTGCTGAAATCTGGAATGGTCGTTTGGCTATGTTAGGTTTTGTCATTGCCGTAGCAGTAGAATTGGCGACAGGACAAGGAATTTTAAGTCAATTAGGCTTGATGTAATTTTTAAAGTAAATATAGTTACTAATAACAGTAACTTTCAACCCCGTGTATCGATCGCGCGATCGATACACGGGGTTTTTGCTGTAGCTCAATAAAACTAAAGCTAAATTTATGATGAAAGTAATTAGCATTTGTTTAATAGCTGCAAACTTCAGTAAAAATAGTCAACATAATCTAAAAAATCATATTTAAAATGTTTTTGACTAATAGATTCCAAGTAATTTTTGCCAAATTTTTACTTGTTCTAATATCGCAAAGTTTTTACAACAACAAACAAGTTTCTGCAACTTCAGGACAAGTTAAAGAGATAGCAGCAAATAATGCAGATTTTTACTACACGGGTAGAATTGAAGGACAAAATTCTTCAACACCAGTTTTTAGTTATCCAGGCTCGATGGTTGAATTTAAATTTTCAGGTACTGGTTTAAAAGTCAAACTGTCTGAAGATAATTGGGGCGGAGAAAATTATGTCGATGTTTATCTCAACGATGATTCCGAACCCAAGACAATTCTTTTAAAACAGGGCGAACAGCCAAAAATTTACGATATCGCAAATGGGTTAGAAAATAAAACTCATAAAGTATTGCTAGTCAAACGCAATGATTACGTAACGGGCGAATTTAAATTTCATGGCATAGTTACCGATGGCAATTTACTTCCAGGAAATTTTGCCTCCAACAAAAAAATTGAAGTTTATGGAGACTCAATCGCAGCAGGTGCTACAGTAGAATCCGATCGGGTAGGTACTTCCGATCCTCCAGGCAGCAATCACGATTTGGCTAATGCCTATCTTAGTTTTGGCTCGATTTTAGCTAGAGACTATGGTGCGGAAGTTTCTTTAGTAGCTCAAGGAGGCGTTTCTTTAGTTGACGGATATGGTTTTTGGCACGAACAAACTGGTATGGAAGCAATTTATGATAAAGCCAAACCCCTTGACGACGCTCCTCAATGGAATTTCGCTAAATACAATCCCGACTTAGTTATCGTTGCTTTAGGTCAAAACGACGCTTCAAGTATCAATATCGGCTCCGATCTATCCAGTCAAGAATGGAAAAGTCGCTATAAGCAGTTTATTAGCGAGCTTCGTGCCAAACATCCCAACGCCTATTTTATCGGGATGTTTCCCAATATGTATCACGATTCTAAATGGGATAACTATTTAACTGAAGCGATCGCCGAATACAAACAGGAAACTAACGACAATAAGGTATATTCTTTAATCACCGAGCAAGTTACTTCGGGTCATCCTAGATTTAGCGAACAAAAAGCAATGGCAGATGCGCTTAAAACTCTCATCGACGGTACTTTAGTCGATGATGGTTTTAATTGGGATGTTAGTAAGTAGTTAGGGCAAGGCATTATCTATCGTAGGAAATCCAATCTAAATAGTTAGGATTGGTAATTAATTCTTCTGCCAGAATAAAGCTAGCGATCGTCCAGGTTTGATATTTTCTGGCTTCTTTGCCTACCAAGCGACCATTTTTACCGTCATAGTATTCTGCCCACTCATCTAAGGGTAAACGCTGGTTAGAGATTGCCATCGCTCTTTTTGCTAGATCGAAGCGATCGAGCTTTAAGGCTGCCGCCACCAAAAAACCGAGTAGAACGGGCCAGTTACCACCGTTATGGTAAGACCAGGGACGATTTTTGGGATCGCATCCCGTTAATAGCTGCCAGTCTCTGCCTTTAAGAGCGGGAAAACAAATCTTCATTGGCATCCACCCAATAAGATCTTGCCACTTTTCTTCAATAGTGTGCATAATGACTTCGCCCTGCTGTGGCGATACCAAAGAAGACAGAATTGCCACTAAGTTACCTAAAGAAAAGAAGCGACAGTCTAACTGAGAAGGACCGAGATTACCAACTAAGTAGCCTCCATTTTCGGGAAACCATTCACTGAGTTCTGCATAGGGTATCGAATCGGAATAAATATTAAACTGATTTAAGACATCTTGTCCGTATTCCTCAGCCTTGTAGCGGTAGATAACGTTTAAGCGTTGGGGATCTAGCCAGTAATGATAGCGAATATGTTCGGTCAGGGGAGGAATACGACCAGCGATCGCCTGACGTATTTTAGCATTTTCGTTATTGTCGATTAACAGTTCTTCGGCGCAGCGCAAAGCCATGTGAAACAAAGACTGAATTTCTAAAGGATGTCCATTAATTCCCATACGGCGGTCGATCATGCAGGCACCATCGGGAACGAGTAAAGTCGGGTACATTTCAAATCTTGCTGCCAGACAAAGTTCGATAATAATTCGCATTCCCTTCTGCATTTCGGGACTATGTGCCAGAGAATATTCTCCCGTAGCTTTGATATAAGCCCGCAGTAAAAACAGCCACCAAAAACAGGAATCAACAGGAGTTACCCTACCAATAGCATGATCGCCAAAGTCTGCTAGTAAATATTGTTCTTCTCCCTGATGGATGACTTTAAAACTAGCAGGCATTAAGCCCCGTCCTGGTTCGAGAAAATCTAGCTGTTTTTCTTTTATCTGTAGTTTTAAAGTTTGTATTAAAAAATTACGTACGATTTCAGTTTTGCCTTTAATCAAAAACACTAAAGCCGCAGGAACAAAATCGCGAACAAAACACTGATCGTAGTTGAGTGCGGGACTAGAAGAATCACAGGCAGCTAAAGTACCAATAGGGCGGTCGTAGTAATAAATAATCGATCTTTGCAAAATTTCCCAAGCTTCTGTGGCGAGAGTTCGATTTTGTTCCATAGTTAAAAAATTCAATAAAATCCCTATCAGTCATTAATTCATTCAATTTTAAGCTAGTAAAGAACTTAAATCTGAGATGTAACTAGAGCGAATTTCGGGCATCTAGTAGCGATCAAAAAACAATTTGCTATATTTTAAGGTCGAATTGAGACGGCGCGATCGCTTGAAAGATAAGCTAAGCCTTTTAGTCTAGCGTTGCGCTTACGCCAGGGCGATCGCCTGAGAAACATTTACCAACACTCTTCGTCATAATTAATTAACAAACTTCACTAGTAAATAACAAATTTTCAAGCCCGATAAATTATCACTGCAAATTATTAGTCTAGTAGCTTTTCAAATTAAGCTCTCGTTAATTATCATTAGTCTATGTTCAACAGCCCTTTAAAATCATTAATTGCTCGAACCAGTTTGGCTGCTAGCGTAATGCTACTAGCCAATAGCAATGGTGTTGATGCTTTTCCCGTTCCTAGCAGCAAACATTTAGCTAGCATAGATCGATACTTACAGACGATAAGCCTGGGGGGCTTGCGCTCCGCGATTGCCGAAGGCAGCGCGCAGGGAGCGATGGCGCAAAATACTGACGACCCCCCAGAAGTAATCATCGACAACGATCCAGGCAGTGTCAATCCCTCGCCTACTAGAAGAACCAGCAGCGATACACGGTTTAGCTGCGAAATTACTAATGGCGAATATACGGTTATGTATTATCCTGAAAGTCAGCCCGAACGGGGTTATCCCTGGGCAATTCCCAGTCAATTAGGAGGCGGTTGGACTCCCGAAAGACGCTGTAATGAAATTACCCGTCGCTTTGAAGCCTACCGCGCCGATGGCTTATTAGAGTTAACCACTGACGTTGAAAACAACTATGATATTATCTGCGTCACAACTCAAGTCGATCCCTCAGACTGTCGAATTGTGTTCACCGTGCCACCAGGACAAGATCCCCAATTAACCCGCGATTTGGTCTTTGAAAATTTGTTAGCTGCCGATGATGGTCAGCAAACAGACGGAGTATATACTCTAACTGATAATGACTCCGAAAACCAAATTTTTGAAGGTGTGGGCAAGATTTTAGAGGATATCGGCATCAACCGTACGAGTAACACTGCTCGTAAATCTCCAGAAAAAATCGATCTGCGTCCCTTTCTCGATCCTGCTGATGGAGGTACGGGCAGTCAACTCAAACAAGACAAGGCTGGTGTTTCTACAGGCAACCCCTCGGAACGCAAACCTGCAGTATTTCGCTAAACCTATCTTAAAGTAGAGTTACTTCTGCTGTATTACTTCTAAGATTGACTGTAGATTTTAGGAGTATTTAACTCTGTAGCGATCGCTACAGAGTTAAGACAAACATTGATGAAGTTACCAGATTTAAATTCGCGATCGCTCGATCGCATTATTGAAATGGCTTGGGAAGATCGAACGCCTTTTGGAGCAATTGAGGCTCAGTTTGGTCTGTCGGAAGATCGGGTCATTGCTATTATGCGCCGAGAACTAAAAGCCTCTAGCTTTAGAATGTGGCGCAAACGAGTTTCGGGACGCAAAACCAAACATTTAGCCAAACGCAAATTTGTTGAGGGTAGATTTAAATCTCAAAATCAGAAGTAAAAAGTTTATGTATTGGTAATACCTACAATCACCAAAATCCTCGTCTACCGTTGGGCAAAATAGTCAGCCAGTTGGTTTTGGCAGTCTCTAATTGTTCTTTATCGATCTTAGCATTGGTTAAATTAGCACCGCTGAGATTAACACCTTTTAGCTTACAGCGATCGAAATTAGCCTCGCTCAGGTTTGCACCGCGCAAATCGGCACCCTCCAAATTAACCTCAACAAAAAAAGCGCGATTTAGTTTGGCATTACGCAAGATTGCTTGACGCATATCCGAACTACTAAAATTGCAAAAGCTCAAATCCGCACTCTGAAAATTAGTTTTAATCATTATTGAGTTTTGAAAGTTACTTTCCGCCAGTTCGGATTTTTGCAAGTCTTGCCTACTGAGGTCTTTTAAGCCAAAGTCTCTTCTACCTGTAGCATAGGCATCTATAATAATTTCTGCCTCTACCTTAACAGGCTTGGGTTTTTCTCTAGCAGCATTGCGGTCTAAACCGCCAGCAGTTCTTTTACTATTAAGTGTTAATCGATTTCTAGAGGAATTTTTACCTAAAGGGGAAATTCTATCTCCAAATCTGTGAGCAGTTCTAGAACCTGCTTGTCGAGGATTAGGAATAATATTTCTACGTAAAGGAAGACTATTTGTCCGAGAAAGTGGAGAGCTACGTGGCTCCTCAACCTTGGTGTGGCTAATTATGCTTTCAGCCAAACTATCAACATGATGTTCGATATCTAGTGCCTGCAAAACCTCATCGGCAGTCTTATAACGATTTTTAACCGATACCTCCAACATTTGGGTTAAAATATCGACAAAACTATCGCTGACTTTGATATTTTTAAACCAGTCAATTTCTCCTGTTATGGGATCGCACTCTAGATTTTTAGGAGCTTTTCCCGTCATTAAATAAATACAGGTAACACCCAAAGCATAAACATCACTGGAATATACGGGACGCATTGCCAACTGTTCGGGAGGGGCAAAACCAGGAGTACCTACAGCAAAGGCAGTCAACGCGGTAGCATCTCCACCAGCTACCGTATTGCCCTGATTTTTGACAACGCCAAAATCAATTAGCACCAGTCTATTATCGATTTCTCTTCTAATGATGTTAGCTGGTTTTATATCGCGGTGAATTACTTTTTGAGCGTGAATGTCTTTAAGAATAACTAAAATTTCTTTAAGAACCTGCCTGATCTGGGTTTCGTTTAAAACTCCGTTTTTCTTAACTTCCTGTTGTAAATTATTACCTTTAACAAATTCTTGTATTAAATAGAATTGCTGTCTATCTTCAAAATAATCGAGTAGTCTGGGGATTTGGGGATGATTGCCGATTCTTCCTAAAGTTTTAGCTTCGCGCTCGAAAAGTTCCCTTGCCATCGACAAAAAGTTAGGATTATCAGTGTTGGGACGTAACTGTTTGATCACGCACAAGGGATTTCCTGGTAGTGAAAGATCGGCAGCCAAAAAAGTCGCACCAAAACCTCCTTTCCCTAGACCTTTCACTAAATGATAGCGACCGTGCAACAACAGTTTTGCTCCACAAGCTCTACAATTTTTAGCTTTGGGATGATTGATAGGTTTGGGGCAAGTTGGATTGAGGCAATAACTCATTCAAAATACCTAATAATACGCCGTCCAATAAAGTTTGATTCAACTAGATATTTTATTTAGGCAGCAAATCTCGTTGGCGATTGAATTTCTAGACTCTAGTTACTTATCAACAGCATATCCTAAGTTTTTAGTATTTGGGGTGACTAAAGTTAATAAGATAATTTTATTCAACAGTCTATGACTTGTTTTACTCTGAAAACCACCTGTTTTGACTTTTAGAATAGTTTACTTCATGATAACTGTATAGACAAAATAATTTTAAATTACCAGATTTTTGAAACAAAAGCTGTATTCGTATCGTAATAAAGTTAAATAATTTATCTGTAAATATACCGAAAGAATAAAACAAAATTTTAAAACCTCGCTTATTGCTACGGGAATTCAAGCAAACAAAATGGTCAATCGTAAAAATGTAAATTTAAAAAAAAGCGATCGCGGCGCAACATTTCAAATGGTTGTTTAGTATTCGAACTACAGTCTGTAAAGCCGTAAGCTTTAAAAAAAGCTATAGTTGCAACGCTTATTAGTTTTGCTAACTGCCTTGGCGTGGTAAGCGGAGTAATTTCTGACTTCGTGAATATACTTATTAAGGTTAGAATATTTGAGCGGAAAAAATTTGTTGGGATAATTCAGGATTCGATGCGCGTCTCTTTAAACTGGTTAAAAGAATTAGTCGATGTCAATCTATCTCCAGAAAAGTTGGGGAAAATATTAACGATCGCAGGCTTTGAGTTAGAAGCCATTGAAGATTTACGAGCCAATGCCGATGGCGTAGTAGTAGGAAAAGTAATTAAACGAGATCGTCATCCCAATGCCGATAAGCTTAGTGTTTGTGTAGTAGATGTCGGCACGGAAACTCCTTTAAATATTGTTTGCGGCGCAGCTAATGTCAGAGCCGATATTTATGTACCAGTAGCCACAGTTGGTACTTATTTACCCGCGATCGATCTCAAGCTAAAGCGTACCAAACTACGGGGCGAACCTTCAGAAGGAATGATTTGTTCTCTAACTGAGTTGGGTTTAGAAACCGAATCGGACGGTATCTATATTTTTCCCACAGAAAATTTACAGCCTGGAGATGATGTACGTCCTCTATTGGGTTTGGATGATGTAATTTTAGATTTGGCAACCACAGCCAATCGCGCCGATGCCTTGAGTATGGTAGGAATAGCGCGAGAAGTGGCAGCATTGACCGATAAAACCGTGCGCTTGCCTCAAATACCAGAAATAGATATTTCACAAAATAATTCTCTGTCAATTGAGATTGAAGATAAACAAGCTTGCCCTGCATACATCGGTACGGTTATCGAAGACGTAAAACTAGCAGGTTCTCCCGACTGGCTCAGGCGGCGATTGCAAAATGCAGGAGTTCGACCGATTAACAATGTCGTCGATATAACTAACTATGTACTGTTGGAATGGGGACAGCCCCTACATGCTTTCGACCGTGAAAAATTGCAGCAGGTAGCTGGTAAGAGCGATTTAACTATTGGTGTGCGGTTTGCCAAAACTCAAGAAACTCTCAAAACGTTAGATGACAAAGAGAGAAGCTTGAGCGATCGCAACTTGTTAATTACCGCTAATGACCAACCAGTAGCTCTAGCAGGAGTTATGGGTGGAGCGGCTACAGAAGTCGATAATAATACTCAAAATATCGTTTTAGAAGCGGCGTTGTTCGATCCCGTTACTATTCGTCGTTCTTCTCGCGCCGTAAGTTTGCATAGTGAGGCTTCGACTCGTTACGAACGAGGTGTCAATCAGGTAGAGATAGATGCAGCTAGCAATCGAGCGATCTCCTTACTGCAAGAATTGACGGGCGGTAATGCGATCGCGCAAACTATAGCTGATAACCGAGTCGCTTCAGGTAGTAAAAGTACCATAGAACTACGGTTGTCGAGAATTCATCAGGTTTTAGGAACGGTTAGGGCAGAAAATGGCAGTGGCTATATTGAAGCTACAGATGTAGAATCAATTCTTTCTGCTTTAGGCTGCAAGTTAGAAACGGTTTCAGAAAGCGAGCGCGTTTGGAGAGTTACCATTCCTCCCTATCGCTATCGAGATTTAGAACGCGAAATCGATCTTATTGAAGAAGTAGCCCGTCTTTATGGTTACGATCGCTTTGAAGATACCCTACCTGCTAAAACCGAACCAGGTTATCTTTCCTTTGAATACTATGTTAAAAACAAGCTGCGAACCACCTTTCGAGGTGTCGGACTGACTGAGGTGGTGCATTATTCGCTAGTCAAGCCAACGGGGAAAGAAATAGCCTTAGCCAATCCTTTATTTGCCGAGTATTCGGCTTTGAGAATCGATTTACTTTCTGGTTTAATCGATGCTTTGGCATACAATTTATCTCAGGGCAATGGCGCGCTCAATGGTTTTGAAATCGAACGAGTCTTCGTACCTACAGAAAATAACCTACAGGAAACCGATGTGGTTGCGGGAATTATGGGCGGCAATTTATTCTCTAGTGGTTTGTGGGTTACTGGTGGCAAAGAAAAGCCAATGACTTGGTATGAGGCAAAAGGTATTTTAGATAATGTCTTTACCAATCTGGGTTTATCCGTAGCATATCAGCCAGAAACTAACGAAGACAGACTGCATCCAGGGCGTACTGCTTCTCTATGGCTAGAGGGCAAAAGTTTGGGAATTTTTGGGCAACTTCACCCCCAACTAGGACAGCAACGGGATTTACCAGAAGAAGTTTATTTATTTCAACTGGCGTTTGATGTTTTATTGGCAGCGTTAGAGCGAGAAGAACTTATTACACCAAAATTTCAAGCTTATTCAACTTATCCAGGTGCGGTTAGAGATCTGGCATTTTTTGCACCTATGGAGTTGTCGGTAGCCGCATTAGAGCGTGCGATGTCCAAAGCAGGGGGTAAGCTGCTACAGGAAATTGCCATCTTTGATGAATATAAAGGTAAAAACGTCCCTGAAGGACAGCGCAGTCTGGCTTTTAACTTAATCTATCGAGCGAGCGATCGCACTTTAAGCGATAAGGATGTCGATCCAGTTCACCAAAAAGTACGCGATACTCTGGTTAAAAAGTTTGATGTCACCCTTCGTAGTTGACATAAAAAAATGCTGTATTTTTCAACGTCTAGAAACTCGATCGCAACAGCCTCCTTTGCCCTTGGCTTCATACATGGCTAGATCGGCAGCGGACAAGTATTCGTGACAATCCTGGTATTTAGGATCGGAAATAACAATGCCAATGCTAGCCTTGAGTACGATCGTATGACCGTTAAGCTCTAACTTTTGATTTAGCGATCGCTGAATTTTGCTGGTACAATCTCTGGCATTTTTTAAGCTGTCAATATCTTCTAAAAGAATTACAAATTCATCGCCACCAAAACGCGATATGGTATCGCTCTCTCGCAGACAACTCCACAGGCGACGAGCAACTTCAATCAGTACCTGATTACCTGCTAAATGTCCCAGACGGTCGTTGACTTGCTTAAAATCGTCTAGATCGATAAATAATAACGCAAAAGTTCGTTCCCGATGCCGTTGATATATTTTAAGAGTATGCTCGAACCGCTCGATCAATCCACTGTAGTTTAGTAATCCTGTTAGAACATCGCAACAGGAGACTTTATTCAGTCTTTCAATTTCTCGCTCGTAGCTGTTGTCTTGAATGAGCCAGCATAACCCGATCGTTTTACCAGTCGAACTATAAAGAATAGATACAGATAGTGTAGCTGAGATTGGTTCGGTTTCCCAAGGCTGTAAACATACTCTTTTTTTCTCCAATGGCTTGCCATGAACTAACTGCTCGATAATCGATTTACGAAAATGCGATCGCTCGGTTTCGGCTATAAAAATGCTTAAAAGTTTACCGACTAAAAGCACTTGAGGAACCTTAAGCAGCTTCGCTGCTGCTTGATTTACTTCTTGGATACCACCCCAGCGATCGGTAATTACATAAGCTGCCGAAGAATTGAGAAATATTGTTTTATAACGATGAAGCTTCCACTCTGCTATATCTCTATCTATTGCTAACTTCTTAAACTGCCGCTGAAAATCTTCTAGAGAAAAAGTAAATTTGCTTAGTAACTCTGATAATAACTCAGGCGATCGCCCTAAATTTTCGTAATGTATTTTTTCTAACTCTTGATGGACAAACTGAATCGATTGCTCTAAACTATTTTCTTTCATTGCAAGCTTCAGGCAGTGATTAGCCTAGACCAAGTTAGTGAATATACTTAAATTTAAAGCAATCTTTTTTATATCTGTGTTCGATAGTGAACATAAATTACACTCGCAAATGTACATTACGAAAACCAATTAGTTTACTGAAGCTTATTTAATGTTTTGTAAAATTAAAACTGAATTTAATTTACAATTCTAAGTTATTAAGTTAATTTACAATTTAAGTTAGCGTAGCGAGCAAACGATGATTTACTTTGACGGAAACTTCTTTTGTACCTCTTAACTGGCAAGAATTAACTTTACGGTTGAGTATTGCTTTTATAGTCGGTGCGACGATTGGTTTGGAAAGAGAAATTAAAAGCAAACCAGCAGGATTAAGAACTAATATTTTGGTGTGTTTTAGTTCGGCTTTAATAGTCATCGTACCAATTCAAATAGGAGCGGCACAACAAAATCTAGATGTTTTAGGCAGAGTTATTTCTGGAGTAATTACGGGCGTAAGCTTTATTGGTGGCGGAACGATACTCCGCGATCCAGACCGAGTAAAAGGCTTAACTTCAGCAGCAGCAATTTGGGTTACAGCAGTATTAGGAATTACTATTGGTTGCGGTTTGTTGTGGTTAGGAATAATTGGAGCTACAGTAACCTGGGTAGTTCTGAGATTATTTGCTATTTGGGAAAAAAAACTTTGAAATTACTTTAGTTTGTCAAAGGTTAATAAATCTCTGACAAAAATCAGTAATGTCGATCGGAAACTTGCCGTAGTTGCTTAGATGCTAAAGTTAAAAAAGCTCTACTGATTGCTCTTTTGAACTTTACTCCCAAATAAACTTAGGCTGTAAGCTAAAGTACGCAGGGTAAGTCTGGCAGTTAGAATTTTTTTTGGAGCGATCGCCTATCCTAAATCAGTCTTCAATAATGCAGCATAAAAGCGAGAAAATCAATTTCAACAGCAAAATTTTTTATCTAGTTTGTCTGCTTTTAATGTTGTTTAGTTTAAAAGGGCAATTGAATCTACACCAGTTACAATCTTACTTGCGCGGTTCTGCTCATTTGATTTCCAAGATACACAGATATTTTAACCAACCGCGATCGCTCAAAAGACCTCAAAGTTATCCTCCTAGTCTTTACGGCACACAACCGCTAGTTATGGAAGGAGGCGATCCCTACATTCGGGCATTGATGCGAACGATTACCGCTAGTGAGTCTAATGTTGCTCGTCCTTATAACGTTATTTACGGCGGTCGAATGGTAGAAGATTTAAGCGAACATCCCGAAATTTGCGTTCCCATAGTAGCAGGACCAAATGTTGGCAATTGCAGCACTGCCGCAGGACGCTATCAGATGCTCGATATTACCTGGGAAAAACAAGCCCAACGCTATCATCCCAAGCCTTCTGGTTTGTGGATGTGGAGAAGCTATAGCTTTGCTGCTGAATATCAAGATCTAGTGGTTCATGATTGGTTGAGCGATCGCGGAGTTTGGAATGCCGATATACCCCAACTATTGCGCCAGGAAAGAATTGATGTAGTATTGCGGTTGCTTTCGTTCACCTGGACGAGTCTGGGATACGGAATTGAAACCAATTCTATGAGTAGATATTTGCCCCAGGTCTACCAAAATATGTTGCAAGAAGAATTAAACAATGAACAATGAACATTGCTAAATGCTCATTGCTCATTGAAATGACGATAGTATGACTGAGAGGCGATCGAGTTTTTTGTTTGAGTCTCTTACTTTATAGCTTTATTTTATAGATGCGATCGCTATGTTCGTTGATTTATCGATCTTAGTTGGTTTGGGAATATTTGCGGGACTTTTGGCAGGTATTCTGGGTATCGGTGGCGGTACGGTTTTGGTACCGATTATCAAGACTTTAGGCTACACTCCAGTGCAGGCAGTAGCAACCAGCAGTTTGGCAATTGTCATGACTTCTATTTCAGGCACTTTCCAAAATTGGCGCATGGGCAATCTCAATTTACGACAGGTTATCTTACTAGCCTTACCTTCCTTATTTACCGCCCAATTAGGTGTATGGATTGCCAGTTCGATTCCGCCATACATTTTATTATTAGCTTTTGCCTGTTTTCTGCTCCTCAATATCTTTTTAACCAATTTACGCAAGATGGCGATCGCCCGAACCAGGGATACAGATGGTTCTGCCAAACTCAATCCAGCTCTAGCGAGAATTTTTACTGGCGGTATTTCTGGTGTTCTGGCTGGTTTGTTTGGTATTGGTGGCGGCGTTATTTTAGTTCCCCTACAAATAGTGCTGTTGGGAGAAAAAATCAAATCGGCAATCCAAACCAGTTTGGCTGTAATCGTCCTCACTTCTATTTCTGCCTGTATCGGACACGCTAATCGAGGCAATATTCTCTGGTTTGAAGGCATTGTCCTGGGTATAGGAGGCTTAATCGGAGCACAATTCAGTTCGCGATTTTTACCGAGATTGCCCGATAAGTTTGTAACTCTCAGCTTTGATTTTTTGCTAGGTTTGCTCTCGATTTACGTTTTTTACCAAGCATACAACAGCTACACGACACGCTAGCGCAATCGCACCTGTTTCGATCTTTGGTTCGTTGTCAATAGCCAAAAAAATTTGTTAGCTTATACATAGTCGTTATGAGTATGTATAAACAACAAATAATCTCATGGTAAAAATAGTTGGCATTGCAGGGAGTCTACGAGACAATTCTTATAGCGTTTTAGCACTTCAACAGGCAACAAACAGGATTAAAGCTTTAGGTGCAGAAGCAGAAATTATCGATCTTAAGGAAATGAAATTACCTTTTTGTGATGGTGGCGATGACTATCCCGATTATCCAGATGTTGAGGTAATGAGAGCTAAAGTAAAAGCTGCTGACGGTTTGATTTTGGCAACACCCGAATATCACGGTAGCGTTAGCGGTGTAATTAAAAATGCCTTAGATTTGATGAGCTTCGAGCATTTGTCGGGTAAAGTTGCAGGAGTCATTAGCGTTTTAGGCGGACAATCTAACAGCAACGCTCTAAACGATCTGCGAATAATAATCCGCTGGGTTCACGGTTGGGTAATTCCAGAACAAATCTCCGTAGGACAGGCATGGCAAGCTTTTGACAATGAGGGAAAACTAAAAGACGAAAAGCTCTCCCAAAGATTCGATAGTTTTGCTCAAAGTTTGGTAGAGAATACGGCTAAACTACGTGGTTAATTATCGATTGAGCCAGTCTTGTCCGTAGAGATGTTTGGCGATCGCCGTATTGGTAAGATTATATTGCAGGGGAGTAATGGTAACGTAGCGATCGCCAATCGCCTGTACGTCAGTCACAATATAGGACGGTAAATTATTATCGTTTGGCTGTTCTAAATCTTCAATAATTTCTCCTGCCAGCCAATAATAATTTTTACCGCGAGGATCTTGTCTTTGTTCAAACTTTTCGATGTAGCGGCGCAATCCCTGGCGAGTAACTAACATTCCTTTGATGGCTGTTTCTGCTACTGGCGGAACATTAACGCTGAGTAAGGGTGGTTGGGGAAACTCAGTTTCAACTAAGCGATCGACTAACTTTAGTGCTACGTTCGCAGCAGTTTGAAACTCAAAATCGCTAAAGCTTGCCAAACTAAAAGCGACACTGGGAATACCTTCTAAAGCTCCTTCCATCGCCGCCGAAACCGTTCCCGAATACAAAACATCCGTACCGAGATTGGGACCGTGATTGATGCCAGACAAAACCAGATTGGGGCGATCGCGACAAACAGCATTTAGGGCAAATTTAACGCAATCGGCAGGAGTACCAGAACAAGACCAGGCAGTAACTCTTTTGTCAAAAATAGAATTAACCTCTCTAGCGCGAATTGGCTGATGGATGGTCAGTCCGTGTCCCGTTGCCGAACGTTCGCGATCGGGACAGACAACCGTAATCTTATAACCCGCTTTAGCTAAGGTATTGGCGAGAGTCCGTACCCCCAAAGCAAAAATACCGTCATCGTTACTAATTAAAATATTGAGGGATTGTCTGTCAGTCATGTTTAACAGTAAGAAAGTATTTTTTAAAGCGATCGAATATTTGTCTGGTAATTTCGGTAAACTAAGGTGTACCTCGATCGACCACTATCTATAATAGTCACTCCAAATTGTAAATCTAATTAGTAATGACGACTTCACCCATTCAGACTCAACTAGAAACCTTACAAACTGAAGCGATCGACGCGATCGCTGATTCTAGCAGCTTAGATGAACTAGAACAATTAAGAGTTAAATATCTAGGCAAAAAAGGACAACTATCGCAAATTTTGCGAGGAATGGGTAAATTAAGTCCCGAAGAACGTCCAGCAGTTGGTAATAAAGCCAACGTGGTCAAAGAGGCAGTTCAAACCAATCTCGATCGGCAAAAAGATCGACTACAGCAAGCAGCAGTCGCTGCCAAGATTGCTGCCGAAACTTTAGATGTCACGATGCCTGGGGTAAGCCGTCCTTTGGGTAGAGTTCATCCTTTAAACGGTACGGTCGATCGCGTGTTGGATATTTTTGTTGGTTTGGGCTACACGGTAGCTACAGGACCGCAAATAGAGAGCGACTATTATAACTTTGAAGCACTCAATACACCTCAAGATCACCCTGCTAGGGATATGCAGGATACTTTCTATCTTCCAGATGGTAACTTACTGCGTACCCACACCTCATCGGTGCAAATTCGCTACATGGAAAATAACGAACCGCCAATTAGAATTATTGCCCCAGGTCGTGTATATCGCCGCGATACGGTAGATGCTACCCACTCGGCAGTATTTCATCAGGTAGAACTATTGGCGGTAGATAAAGGACTAAAATTCACCGATCTTAAAGGTACAATCAAAGAATTTTTGCAGCGCATGTTTGGTTCGGAGTTACCAGTGCAGTTTCGCGCCAGCTACTTCCCCTTCACCGAACCCTCGGCAGAAGTAGACGTACAGTGGAAAGGTAAATGGCTAGAGGTTATGGGTTGCGGTATGGTAGATCCCAATGTACTCAAAGCTGTTGGTTACGACCCTGAAGTATATACTGGTTTTGCGGCGGGTTTTGGCGTAGAAAGATTTGCAATGGTGCTACACCAAATTGACGATATTCGCCGTTTGTATAATAGCGACTTAAGATTTTTGAGACAGTTTTAAATATGGGTTTAATATGAGGCAATTGCTTGTTTATTGCAATGAAATACTAGCCCGATCTAAACTAACGAAACTTTTTTGTGGTTCGCGACTTCATAATGTTTCAGGATCTAATTCCTGAGTTTGTCCCGAACGATATTCTGTCATTGCCTCAGCAGCCAGCTTTGCTAGTGCATCTTCTGAATCATTAAAAGTTTTTTCCCATCGTCTCTCTTCTTCAAGTTCTTCTAGAATAATTGTTGCAATAATATCTTGTTCCTCTTTAGGTAAATTTTTAATTTTGGCAATTGCCTATTCTAATAGTTTGGTCATTGGTAATTTACTAGTTTGTAAAGTAATTAATTGCCTTTTAAGTGCATAAAACCTATAGAAATATAAATTATTTTTGAGCAACGCCTTTATACATATATCCAACTATTTTAGGAAACTTTGGAGCATAGAATTCTTCTATGGTTAGCTCGGAAAACTTTTGTGCTACTAAGTTTTGAATATTGCGATTGAGATGGCAACCGTCGGCAATAACTTTTTGTATCGGTGTCAGACGGTTTTGCCAGACGCGAACGCCATCATCTTTGCTCGCTCCGTGTTCGATAAATAAAAACTTACCACCAGGTTTTAAAAGTCGATAAATCTCTGCGATCGCGCTATTTACATCGGGAATGCTACATAAAGTCCAAGTACTGACAATGGTATCAAAACTCTCATCTTCCATTGGCAAATTTTCACCATTAAGGACACGACGATCTACAGTAATCTTAGAATCGGCAATTCGCGATCGCGATATTTTATTCATGCCAGGATTGGGATCTACAGTAGTAATTTTCTCTACTCTGTCGGGATAGTGAGGTAAATTCAAACCCGTACCAAAACCAATTTCTAAAATCTCTCCCGATACATCCGCTAATAGCTGCTGGCGATATTCGGCAAGTACGGGATCTGACATCGCCCAATCTATACAGTATGGAATTATAAAATTAGAATAGAAACCCATTACTCAAACCTGCTTAGTATATCGTGTCTGAGTTTAATTTAGCTCGATTTGGATAGGTACATTAGTTTTTTAATGCAGTCATATTCAGCGATCGCAACTGACATTAGCTTAAAATTAATAAAACTGCGAATCCATACGACGTTCTAATTGTTCGATCCTTCTTTCCAATCTGTCTAAACGATTTCTTTCTGCCTCTAATTCTTCAACTGCACTTCGCGAACCTCGCTCGCGGTCGTAGTCGCGATAATCATCACGCTGCCGTCTTTCTCTTCTCTCGTCTCTTTCCCATTCTTCCCGATATTCTTCTCCCGTCCTTCTGTAGCGATCGCCATCGCGATAATATCGTTCGTCTCGTTGTAGATTATCGAGTTCGTGTCTTCGGCGATCGCGCTCGGCTTCTCTACTATAATCAGATTCGTATGGTTTACCCTTAGCTATTAGGCTGTCAAATTGATGATGTTCGATAAGATTCGACTCAATTCCTAACAGAGGCGGGGCAATCGCATTTAGTAAAATAATTTCTAACATGGCATTTTTTTCAACACATGACTAATGACGGTTTAAAGAGTCAGCAAGCAATTTAGACAATATACAGGTCTTCATCAATTAAAAAGTCTACACCGCCTTCAATAATGGCAAAGGTTTCTCTGTCAAACGAGAGTTCGCCCGAATCAATATCGTAGTTAAAGCGATCGTATTCAAAGGTGCCAATGCCAAATCCTTCGGCATAAACTTCGACTATATCTCCTTCTTCATAGTAAAAGTCTTCAATAGTATCGACTCCTGTATTCAAAATTGTAGAAAAGACAAACTTATCTGCACCTAAACCGCCATTTAAGATATCGTCATTTTCTTGTCCTTCTAAGATATCGTCGCCATCGCCACCTATTAAAGTATCTTCACCTTCACCACCGAGTAAAGTATCGTCGTCATCTTCACCATATAAAATATCTTCTCCCGTACCGCCTACTAAAGTATCCTCTCCGTCCTGACCGCCATAGAGAACATCATTATGGGCTTCCCCAAACATGAGGTCGTCTCCCTCTTCTCCTTGCAAAGTATCATAGCCGTCGTATCCTAAAAGTACGTCATCTCCTTCTTCACCGACGACTATATCTTGATCCGAACCGCCATTAATGGTGTCATCACCATCGTAACCTAACAGAATATCGTTACCTAGATAGCCGTCGATAATATCATCACCTTCGCGACCATCCATAAAGTCATCTTCGGCACTTAAAGGAAACAAAGTTCTAAAATCTTCACTACTAGATGTTCCGATATACTCAGCCATGTCAATTATTCCTCAACTATTTGTTTGCGTTTGTCTATGGTTTTGAAGCTATATTTTTTGTCAAAAATGTAGTTTGTTGTTAGTTTAGCTAGCGATTTTTTTAAAAGTTAAAAAATAGTTATTTGTCTTTTGAAAACTATTTTTTAAAGATTGCCATGCAAATATTTTAAGTTAGTTTTGGTTGTTTTTACAGTTCTAAGATTCAGTTATGTTTTAGTCGTATATAAAATGCTAAAGAACAAAAATAAAAAACTTGGTAATTTAATTATTTTTGAGAATCAAGTGGATATAAATATAAAAATCAATTTAGTTAAAAATAAAAAATCTAATTACGATCTAAATTTATTTTTACTAAAAATAGCGATCGCTCAAATAAATAATTTGGATTTGCTCGTTTGTTTATTAGCAGTGACGGAACAAAACAAGAGATTGTTTCCAAACGAACAAAATAGTAGTTTAATTACACATATTGAATTTAGCCACAAAATAGAAAAGTCACAGATTACGCCATCGTTTCAAGGCGAAGTAATAATAATCTGTGACCGTTAATCGAACTAAAAGCGCAAACTTTGCACTCTTGTAGACTATACTGCTGATTAACTTTCTGCTTGTTTAGGCTCGAACTCTAAAGAAACTCCATTCATACAGTAACGTTGTCCTGTCGGTTTGGGACCATCATTAAATACGTGACCGAGGTGACCGCCACAGCGACTACAGTGTACTTCGGTTCTAGTCATAAATAGGGAGCGATCGACAGTAGTTTCTACAGCATCTTCTATAGGTGCATAAAAACTAGGCCATCCCGTACCGCTATTAAATTTGGTATCAGAGGTAAATAAAGGTTGACCGCAGCCAGCACAGACAAACGTACCCTTATCATAGTTTTTATCGAGGGGACTGGTTCCCGCTCTTTCGGTACCGTGCTTGCGGAGGACGCGAAACTGTTCTGGGGTTAAAGTTTCTTGCCACTCTCGATCGGTTTTTTGGACTTCAAATTCTTTTTTAGAAGCTGTCATAATTTTGTAACTTATCTTAACACTCGTTAATACTATTACTTATTATGTGCCAAATTTAACTCTGCTTGGAGTTGGAAATTACTAAAAGTAAGTATGGGTTTCACTTAAAAGCGCGATCGCCTGAAGAAATAAACTGTAGTTTTGGTTAAAAAACTTTTAAAATTGTTAACGAAGTAGATTACTTTAAGGTTAAATAATCAGGATATAAAACTATGACCCCTTCTTTGACTAATTTTCTTTTAAGTTTAGTGCTAGGCGGCATAATTGTTGTCGTTCCAGCAATTATCGCTCTAATATTTCTCAGTCAAAGCGACAAAGTTACTCGTTCTTAGTCGTTTGACAGGCTAAGAGTCAGAGAAACCCAGTCGTGTTTCGGTTGGGCTTTCTTTGACTTTGTCAAATTACCATAATTAATACTCGTTCTTAAGGCAGCACTCCAATGTACTTTATGTTTGAAGGTATTGTCTAAGTTCGAGCTATAGCGGGGTGGATAAAGCTCGTTGATTGTAGCAAACTGTTCTAAGAACTAAACTTATTTAAAAATTCAGTTCATAGCGAAAGCAGACATTGTTATAAAACGACAGTGTATTTTAAACCACCCCTTATACTATAAATAGATAGAGTAAATAATATTGAAAACATAAATTGCGTGGTGCGATAAATTTATCTCATAAATATCGAAGATGCTTGTTGGGTAGTCGGCGCAAAATAAAATTATGTCCGTCAACACTAACGAGACAAACTTTTGGTGACAGTGCAATCAAAAGTTACGATAGATGGAGCGATCGCCAAAACAAATAAGGAGATTATTTTTATGGTTAATTTTGGGCTAAATTCAGCCAGTATTTTAGGCATTTTTCTGGCGGTAGCAGGAGCATCACTATATTTCATGCGTTCTGTGCGCCCAGAACTATCGCGAGACCACGATATATTTTTTGCTGCCGTAGGTTTGCTGTGCGGCTTTATTTTGTTGTTTCAAGGTTGGCGACTAGATCCGATCTTACAATTTGGGCAATTTTTGCTAACTGGCACGACAGTCTTTTTTGCTGTAGAAAGCATTCGTTTGCGAGGTGTGGCTACAGAACAAGCCAGACGTAATACTCCTACAGTCGATCGCGACCGTCCCGTTAGTCGTTCTAGAGTTTATACAGAAGCAGAATTAGATAAATTTGATGTGGATGAGGATAGAGGAACTCCTAATTATAATAGTCCTAGATTGAGGGGTTACGAAGAACCATATTCACGTTCGGCTCGCAGACCCTCCGATACTAGAAGTAGCGAACCCGCGTACGATAATTACTCTTATTCGGATTCGGGAGTAGAACCAAGTAGCCGTAGTCGCAGTAGCCGTAGCCGCAATAGCCGCCCCGATGCGACCGAACCTCCTAATACTCGCTCTCGCCGTCGTCAAACCGCGCAACCCCGCAATCGTGATGTTTACGCCGAGCAGCCAAATCCAGCAAGAGATGTAGCTTCTTATTCCTCGCCTCGTCCGCGCACTCGTCCAGCTAGTAACGGAGGTTATACAGATCCTCCCTCAACCGTTAGACGCAGAGCTAATCCAGCCAATTTGGGTAGAAATTACGAACCCGAAGCAGATAGAGGCTACGATGCAGATTTGAGCAGAGACTACGAACCTGGTTCGGATAGATATGATGCGGATTTAGGTAGAGATTACGAACCCGATTTAGATAGAAGCTACGAACCCGATCTAGGTAGAGATTACGAACCCGATTTAGACAGAGGCTACGATGCTAATTTAGGTAGCGACTATGAGGATAATTACGACGATGAGGAGATTGCTACCGATTATGTCGATTATCAACCACTAGAAGATTCTCAAGCTGATTATTCAAATGATTCGAGCGATCGCCCGATAATTTCGACCGATGAACGGCAACCGCGACGAGACGAGCGCTCGGAACGAAACAATCTCAATTTCGATTATTAAATAATGCTCCAAGCTATAAATTAAGTCCAAATTAATTTTTCACGTCTTGTAGCAGGTAAAAATCGATATCTAAATTAGCTAATTAAATTAAACTGGTTGGGTATTGAATGTACTACTTAGAGGTTGCAAATGACCAAAGACGATTGTTGGGGTTAAAGTGGCTCGGCTCGATCGCTCTGGTATTTTTAGCAGCTTGTAATTCTCCTAGCAGTCAGCCAGTTTCTCGCTCTCTTAATAGCCGCTATCATGAAGAACAACCCGATATAAGCGGTGACGGACGCACCCTGGTTTTTATCTCCAATCGTAATGGTAACAACCAAATCTATGTCTACGATCTGCAACAGCGTCATTTTTTAGACTTACCAGGCTTAAACCGTACGGGAGAAATAGCTCAAACTCCTAGTATTAGCCGTACTGGTCGCTATATAGTTTATATTTCCAGTATCGAAGGCAGACCCAATATTGTTCTGTACGATCGCGCAGTTAAGCGATCGCAAAATATGACCGAAAGATATCGTAGTTGGGTACGCAATCCTCGCATTAGTCCCAACGGACGTTATATAGTATTTGAAACGGCTCGTCGCGGTCAGTGGGATATTGAAGTCCTCGATCGCGGAACTAATATAGAATTAGATATTGCTAATGGTAGCCGAGTAACTAATATTTGATAATTAAGCTCTTTTTACTGTTTAAAGGAGCGATTACGCTATAGTGAATCATTCAAAACTACTATTGCTAACCATCACATTTGGTCTCTTAGGCGGTTGTGGCGGATATCCGCGACTGCTCAACTTTCCCTTCGATACGGGAGGCAGAAGCTTAAACAGTCCTGCTTTGGAAGTATATCCGCAAATTTCGTCTCAGTTTATTGTTTTTGTCTCCGATCGTAACGGTTCGCAAGATATTTATCTGTATGATGCACAAGAACGGCGTTTGCTCGACTTGCCGACTTTAAATTCTTTCGATGAAGTGGCTGCCAATCCTTCCATTACAGAAGATGGACGCTACATCGCTTTTACTCTATCTCGTCAGGGGCGATCGGATATCTACATTTACGATCGCACTACCATAGTTAAACGTAACTTAACTACTAACTTACAGGCACAAGTTCGCAACCCCGTTATTAGTGCCGATGGTTCTAAAGTTGCCTTTGAAATTGCCGCTAACGGACAGTGGGATATTGCCGTTTACAATCGTTCTGGACAACCAATTAATTTACCGTAAAAGCGATCGCGCTTAGATTTGTTCTGTAGTTGCGCTATTTATACTTTCTTTCAAATTTTAACAATCTATTTTTAAAATCACAGCAACCAAAAATCAGTAATGTCAGTATGTGATTGTCAATTAATTTGTTTGATTGGAAGTCTATGAAATATTTAATTTTGATAAATTGTTTTGGTGCTGTAGCTTGGTTTCACTCATTAATGTCATCGGATTTCTCACTACAAGGAATAATAACAGGATTTATTGTTTATGCTGTTTGTCTTGTAGTAGCAGCGATTGTAGAATTGGCTGAAAATCCTTTAAATACTCTAAGAAAGTTTTTTGAAATGCTTGGTTTTGCTGCTGCTGGAATTAGTATTATTTTTGGTTTTGTAGACGGTCAATATATAAACAGCATTGAAATTCATCCTTCAATTCCTGTATTCGGCATAATAATAGGTATAGTAGCTACTTTTTTATCTAGAACGGAGAGCGAAATTTCATATTAAAATATAATATAGCAATTGTCAGTTGAGTAAAATACCAGGCTGCCTGACACAAATTCCTCAAAACCTTACATCGTATAAAATTTGTTTTTTACGCTAAAAAGGCATTTCAAAATCAAGCGATCGCTTGAAAGCATTAATTTAATATACTGACAAAATTCAATTACTACGAAGAATATGAGTTTTACCTGTAAAAAGCGACGAATAATCTTACCAAAACGGGTTTTGGGCAAGGTATCGCTAAAGCAAATTTTTTCAGGACGGGCGATCGCTTTAAAATATACATTGTTTTAGTACTATAGTAAAAATAGTCAATTTATACAAAAATAACTTGTAGAAAATGATTTTTAGCGATGTAGTTGAAGCCATAAAACAACTATCCACAGAAGAAAAGCAAGAAATTCAATTGCTTATAGCTAGATATCTTTGTGAAGAACGCCGTGAGGAAATCTATCGAAATTTTCAGCTAGCTAGAAAAGAACAGCAAGATAAACTGCAATTTTCATCAGATATTAACGAACTAAAACGAATTCTTAAAGACGAATGATAAAAGTCAGTTTTAGTTCTTCTTTTAAAAGAACGTTTAAGAAAAAAATTAGGAAAAAACTAGATTTAGAAATAAAATTTTGGCAGAAAATAGAACGATTTACAATCGACCCTTACGATCCAAGTTTAAAAACACATAAGTTATCGGGAAAACTTCAAGAATTATGGAGTTTTAGCGTTGACTACGATTTAAGGGTTCTATTTTACTTCACAAATGAAGGTAATGCCGTGTTTGTAGATATTGGTAGTCATGATGAAGTCTACTAAATAGCTATTATTATATTGGGATGAGCGTTACACTCATCCCCAATCAACAGCAGTTAACCCTGACGTAGCTTATCTAACACGCTGAGGTCTTCCATTGTCGAAATATCCCCTACTAATTCTTCACCTGAGGCTAAGTTGCGTAAAAAACGACGAATAATCTTACCAGAACGGGTTTTGGGCAGGGCATCGGTAAAGCGAATCTCCCCAGGGCGAGCGATCGCACCAATTTCTTTACCTACGTGCTGTTTGAGTTCGGCTTTGAGTTCGTCGCTAGCGGTGTGAGTGCCTTCTAGAATCACGAAAGCATAAACTTCTTCCCCTTTTACTTCATCGGGACGCGAGACTACTGCCGCTTCAGCTACAGCAGGATGGGATACTAGTGCCGATTCTACTTCCATCGTGCCTAAACGATGACCCGAAACGTTCATCACGTCGTCAACGCGACCCATAACCCAAAAGTAACCATCTTCATCTTTTCTCGCGCCATCGCCAGCAAAATACAGATAGTTGCCGTCTTTTGGTGGTATATGTTCCCAATAGGTACGACGAAAGCGATCGTCATCTTTATATACCGTTCGCATCATACTAGGCCAGGGATGTTTGACTACTAAATAACCGCCTTGATTTTCACCTACGGAGTTGCCTTCCAAATCTACGACATCGGCAATAATGCCAGGAAACGGAAAAGTAGCAGAACCAGGTTTAGTGGGTATTGCTCCAGGCAAAGGAGTTAGCATAAAGCCTCCCGTTTCGGTTTGCCACCAGGTATCGACAATGGGACAGCGATCGCCACCGATTACCTGACGATACCAGATCCAGGCTTTGGGGTTGATCGGCTCGCCAACCGTACCTAAAATGCGTAACGAAGACAAATCGCGGTTGTTGGGATGTTCGTCACCCATTTTAATAAAGGCACGGATTGCAGTTGGAGCGGTATAAAAAATAGTTACGTCATATTTTTCTACTACATCCCAAAAACACCCAGGATTGGAAGCACGAGGCGCACCTTCATACATTACGCTTGTCGCACCGTTAGAAAGAGGTCCATAGACGATATAGCTGTGACCCGTAATCCAGCCAACATCGGCAGTACACCAGTAGACATCGGTTTCTTTCAGATCGAATGTCCATTTAGTAGTTATGTGGGTATAGAGGTTGTATCCGCCTGTAGTGTGGACTACACCCTTGGGTTTGCCTGTTGTACCGCTAGTGTAGAGAATAAATAGTAAATCTTCGCTGTCCATCGGTTCGGCAGCACAATCGGCAGAAGCGTCAGGCTGTAGTTCGTGCCACCAATGGTCGCGGTCTGCCTGCATATTTATATCCTGTTTGGTACGCTGGACTACCAAGACATTAGCGACGCTAGGAACGCTGTTATCTGCTAAAGCTTCATCAACTGCATTTTTAAGCGGTACAATTTTATCTTTGCGGAAACCGCCATCGGCAGTAATTACTAATTTGGCTTCGGCATCTTGCAGACGGGCTTTTAAGGCTTCGCTACTAAAACCGCCAAATACGACGCTATGAGGCGCACCAATTCTGGCACAGGCTAACATAGCGATCGCTGCTTCGGGAATCATCGGCATATAAATCCCCACGCGATCGCCTTTTTTAACTCCTAGATCTTTAATAACGTTTGCCATCTGACAGACTTCGCGATGCAGTTGGGCATAAGTAAGAGTCCGCGAGTCTCCTGGTTCTCCTTCCCAAATTAATGCTGCTTTGTTTTTGCGCCAGGTAGTTAGATGTCTATCCAAACAGTTGTAAGAAATATTTATTTTGCCGTTGATAAACCATTTAGCAAAAGGCGGTTGCCAATCTAAGACTTTATCCCACTTTTGAAACCAATGCAGTTCGTTTGTGGCTAGTTCTGCCCAAAATGCTTGGGGATCTTGCGCTGCTTTATCATATAGTTGCTGATATTCTTCCATGCTTTTAATGCGAGCATGTTCTGAAAATTCAGCAGGAGGATTGAAGAGGCGTTTTTCCTGTAATACGGATTCTATAGTGTCTGACATAGTTGCTCTTAAATTACCGTTAAAGCTAATCTTGCCATACTATAGTCGTTCTAATTAATTTCCTTACGGTTCAAATTATCGTTTCGAGGTAATGGGTAATGGGTAATAGGGAATAGAAAGAAAAAAAGAGTACATATGGAATAGGATAAAAAAGCTTTTAGACTTTAGCAACTAGAGTTGATTGCTATCTGCTATCTGTCTGTTATCTGCCAATTATCTTTAAGTTAATAGCTACTGCGAAGCGGTTAAATCGCTTAGGCTAGAGGTAATAATTGTAACGGGATTTAAAGGCGTAAAGCGAGTGAGATTTTTAATGGGTGTAGAGCGAGAAATTTGCAGTTGCAATAGACGATAGTGCCACTTATTATTATTCAGCCAATTTACCGCTTGATGGCAATGTTCTAAAGTTGCCAGAGCGATAACCAAAACACCATCATGTTTAATTTTCTTACTACAAAGCTCTAAAATATCGAGCAAATTACCGCCACTACCACCAATAAAAATGCGATTTGGATCGGGTAATTTTAGTAATGATTCTGGAGCTTTCCCGCTAACAGGATTGACATTATTTACTTTAAATCTCTGACAATTTTTGATAATTAAAGTTACTCCCATGCTGGTTTTTTCTACCGCAAAAATCTGTGAATCAGGGCATAAGCGAGCAATTTCGATCGATACCGAACCTGTACCAGCACCAATATCCCAAACTATTTGTTGGGGCTGTAACGCAAGTTCGCCTAAAATTGCTGTTCTGATTTCTTTCTTAGTAATTAAACTGGGGCGATCGCTAAAGCTTAAAAAAACGCGATCGCTCAAACCTAACATTGGTAAGCGGTCTAAGTTTACTTCACATACTTTTATTTCTCTCAGTAAAATTACTACATTTAAAGAAGCAAAATCTTGTTGTAGCTCGGCAAGTTTACTAACTTTATTTGCAGCAAAGAAAGTAATGTTTTCGCTACTGCCTCCTAAATTTTCGCAAATATGAAAGGAATAACTTACGGGTAAATTTAAACTTAAAAAAAGACGGGCGATCGCGCTAGGATTGTTACTGCTATCGGTTAAAATAGCAATTTTTTCTTTACCCTGTTTTAAAAATTTGATTAATTTCTTGGTATTGCGTCCGTGAACGCTAATAAAAACTGCATCATGCCAGGTAATTTTGAGACGATTAAAAGCTAATTGAATCGAACTAAGATGAGGATGAAAATTAATTTTTTCGGCGGGTATTTTTTCTAATAACAAACGTCCCAAACCAAAAAAAAGTGGATCGCCACTTACTAAAACTACAATCTGTTCGCCTACCTCTAAAAGTTGCAAAATAGATGCAATAGCCGCCTGGAAATCGTCTATAAAAAGTTTTTTAGCAGGAAAACTTTCTACATAACTTAAATGACGGTAACTTCCTGCCAAAACAGTAGCATTATTAATAATCTCTACTGCTGGTTTAGTCAATCCAGCTACACCATCTAGACCAATACCAACTACTTCAATTTGTGCCATCTATTCTGAAGCAGAATTAGATACAAACTTATAACCTACATAAAGTAATAAGCCAATAAAAGCTATACTAATCAAACTACTAACAATATGTAAAAAAGTATTGAGTAAAGAAAAACTCAACCATACAGCACCGACAGCAACAGCAATTTTACCAACTTGTGGTAGGCGATCGAACCAGTTTTTAGCCGAATTCAACCAGTTTTTATAGGTGTCACTTACTGAAATTTCTGTCGATTCGTTAGGAACTTGAGAAGTTGTATCGCGATTTACTTCTGCTTCTAATTTCTCTAGTTCGCGTTGCCAATCTCGATCGCCTGGGGAACTCATTGCTTTTACCTGTAAATGTTTTGCTCGTTTCTTATAGGTTAGCAGTTTCCCAGATATAAAAGTGCAATCGCCCGTAGCAATCTAGGTAATTCAACATATAGAAAAAGCTCTTTATTAATGTTAATAATAAATACAAATCAACCAGTAGTGACAGACAGTTAAATGTTGGCAGCAATTCTCTTCGATCTAGATGGTACTTTAGCTAATACCGATCCCATTCATTTTGCCGTCTGGCAAGATATTTTAACGCGTTACGAACTAGAGATAGATCGCCCCTTTTATCGACAGCGAATCTCAGGACGTACCAATGCAGAAATTCTTAAAGATATTTTACCGCAACTATCTCTAGAAGAAGCATGGCATTTAGCTATTGAAAAAGAAGAGAATTACCGCAAGTTAGCAGGTACTTTACAACCAATGCCTGGTTTGTTGAGAGTATTGCAGTTGACCGATACCGTACCTTTGAAAAAAGCTGTGGTAACTAATGCACCACAAGAAAACGCCGAACATATGCTGCGAATTTTACAGCTTACTAATGTTTTTCCCGTAGTAATTATGGCGCAAGATGCTCCTCCAGGAAAACCTCATCCCGCACCATACAATTTAGCGTTAGAGCGTTTGGGAGTAACTAAAGAACAGGCAATTGTGTTTGAAGATTCTCCTGCTGGCATTCGTTCTGCCGTCAGCGCGGGTATTTATACTATTGGTGTTGCCTCGACTCATCCACCCGAAGATTTAATTAAATTGGGTGCGGATATGGCAATAGATGATTTTAATGACGAACAATTGTGGCAGTTGTTAGATAAAAAAATATTTTATTAAAGCTTGAGTACGATTTAAACTGTATTAAACAAGCGATCGCTGCAAAAGTTTTTGTATGACAACTATACTTTACCTACTTTTAGGATTAATGGCTGGAGCTTTAAGCGGATTAATCGGTATTGGTGGTGGCGTAATTATCGTTCCTTCTTTAATTTTTTGGTTTGGGTTTTCTCAAAAAGAAGCTCAAGGGACGACTTTAGGTTTATTAGTGCCACCGATCGGCATTTTAGCGGCGTGGGCGTATTATCAACAAGGATACGTAAACTTAAAAGTAGCAGCTTTAATTTGTGCTGGGTTTGTCTTGGGTAGTTTTTTTGGAGCCAAATTTGCAGTGGGAATACCTAACGCTGTATTGGAAAAAGTTTTTGGTGTAGCGTTATTGTTGATTGCTTTAAAAATGATTTTTAGTTCTGGTAGTAGCAGTTAATTTATGAATGAGAATCGATATTAAGTGCGATCGCAATTTTTAAAAACCAATCTAAAATCTAACCTTGTCAAGCTTTACGTTCTCAATGGACTGGCTTTTGCTTGGTTTCCTATTCCTACTATCGTTCTGTTCTATCAGAGTCACGGACTAAATATCGAACAAACTCTGCTGCTAAAAACTATACTCTCGATATCTATTTTGGTTCTAGAAGTACCATCGGGATATATTGCCGATATTTTTGGTCGTAAAGCCTGTTTGGTAGCTGGTAGCGGAGTTTGGATTGTTGGCTGGCTGATTTATGGGTTTTGTAACTCGTTTTACTGGTTTGCCCTGGCGGAAGTTTTAGCAGGTGTAGCGGGAAGCTTAATTAGTGGTGCGGATACGGCGATCGCCTATGACTCATTAGTAGAGTTAAAGCGAGAAAACTTTTACCCTGCTTTTGCAGGAAGATTGGTAGCCGTAGCAGGAGTTAGCGAGGCTGTATCTGGAATTATCGGTGCGGCGATCGCCGAGACTAATTTAGCCTATCCTTTTTTCTTGCAGACTGCTTGTTTGATTATCTACTTTTTCTTAGCGATAACTTTGGTCGAACCAGAACGTCACGACTCTATCGACGAACCAAAGATAGCTTTAAAGCAAATTATTTTAGAAACTTTAGAGCGTCCCCCTTTAAGATGGTTGATTTTGTTAAGTGCGACTTTTTCTACCGCCAGCTTTTTAATGGTTTGGCTGTCTCAAGCCTATTTAGAACAAATAAATTTACCCGTTAGAGCTTTTGGCATAGTTTGGGCAGTGTTTCATCTATTGATGAGTTTAGCTTCTGTGTTTGCGGATAGAGTAGAGAGGGTTTTAGGAATTAAGAGAGCTTTATTAGGGTTGGTTTTGCTGCTAGCTAGTTCCTACTTGTTGTTAGCAACTGCATACACTTATTGGGGAATATTATTTATCGTTGTGGTTTATATGGTGAGAGGTATGGTTTCGCCGTTAATCCTCAACGTAATCAATCGGCAAACAGTTTCTTCGGTAAGAGCAACGGTGCTTTCTCTAAATAGCTTTGCCTTTCGTTTGAGTTTTGCCATTGTTAGCACTACTCTTAGTGCCATTGCGTCAAATTCACTAGCTGTAGAAATGGCGATCGCTGGAGGTTGGATTTTAATTGCTGGTAGCTGGTGTTGGTGGCGACTGGTAAAACTTCAGCTACTAGAGTAGCTGAAGCCGCTATTCATAGGCTTTAGGTTCAAGCCTCGTCCTGAATCTATTCTTCTTCTACAACTTGACGAATGCGACGTTCGAGGCGGTCTAAGTCCAAACCACCTTGGTCGCGGCTAATACGACGAACTGTTTCATTTACCTGAGTTAGATCGCTAAGTAGATCCTGCAAGATTTCTTGCTGCTGACGAGCCTGAGTAACTTCCTGTGGTTCTTGTACCAGATCTCTTAGTATTGTCGCTTCCGATCTCGATGCTACCAAAGGATCGGTTTCGCCTTCTAGATGTACGAAGGTGCGTTTGCCAGGTCCTCTTTCTGCTTCTATAGGTACCAAGGCGGTGACGCGATCGGAGCGTACGTACTTACCAAAACCTAGTGGTACGATTACCGATGACTGTATTTTCATGAAAGATAAAAAATTGAAGCTTTTTGTTTGATTATTTATATTATAAAATCAGCTCTATTCTTTATGTGATAGGGGTTTTACTACATTTATATGTGGGGATTTTTGCTTGGACAAAACCGTAACTTGGGCTAAGAAAGAATATCAATCGCAATCGCTACTAAAAAATTATAATATTTGGGATAAAAACTGCTTGCTTCTTTCTTCTTTGGGATTATTAAAAAACTCTTCTGGAGTTGCAATTTCTACAATAGTTCCATCATCCATAAAGACCAGACGATCGGCTACTTCTTTAGCAAAACCTACTTCATGAGTTACACAGACCATTGTCATTCCCGACTCTGCCAAACTTCTCATCGTATCCAACACTTCCCTAACCATTTCGGGATCTAGGGCTGAAGTTGGTTCGTCAAATAACATAATTTTAGGCTGCATCGCCAAAGCACGAGCGATCGCCACACGCTGTTGTTGTCCTCCCGATAGTTGCCCTGGAAATTTGTGCGCCTGTTCGAGAATACCCACTTTTTCGAGTAGCTGCATGGCAATTTCATCGGCTTGTTTTTTAGATCGCCTGCGTACCCACACTGGCGCGAGAGTAACGTTTTTTAGCACTGTTAGATGGGGAAACAGATTAAACTGTTGAAACACCATTCCTACTTCGCGGCGAATGGCTTCGATGTTTTTTAAATCGCGAGAAAGTTCGATGCCATCAATTTCGATACTGCCTTTCTGATATGGTTCGAGAGCGTTAAAAGTACGAATAAAAGTAGATTTTCCCGAACCAGAAGGTCCCATAATTACAACTACTTCTTGTTTTTTAACGTTTAGGGTAACTCCTTTGAGGGCATGAAAATTATTGTCATACCACTTTTCTACATCTTTAGCGATAATTATTGATTCTGAAGGATCTGGCTGTTGTAGATTGGTATGGCTCTGAGATTGAATCATCGATATCAAGAAGCGATCGCAGTTTTCTCTATCTTACCTAGCGATCGACAAAATAAATACTGCTATTTTTTTACTAAGTTTTGACAAGCCGTTACTAAATCTTGATGCACTTCGGTTGAGGTAGCAATTATCAATCCAGGCAAGCTCAGATTTTGGCAAGCAGAAAGCCGAGGCAGTTCGCTGCCATTAAAAGTACTGACGATACAGCCTGCTTCTCTGGCTAAAAACGCTAACGCGCCGCCGTCGATAAATTTACCCCTGCGTAAAATCGCACCAGCTACTTTATTGCTAGTAAAAATTCCGTTGGTGTTAGGAATGGGTTTGGTGGCAGAGTAATCTTTTTGAACGTCAATAATCCCATACTTATCGGTCAAACTAGCTTTTAAATGACCCATTTCCCACCCCAACAAGATATTTGGTTCGGGATTGGCTATTTTTAAAGGACTACAGGCTTCTAAATCTTTATCTAAAGTACCCCAGTATGCACCCTCACCTCGTAAAGCATAGTAGTAAGTTTTAATTGCAGGAGAAATAGCAATTACTGCTTCAAAGTCGTCTGCATTTACAATTGCCAGAATAATTTGATAGTTATCGTGTCCGTCTAGATAAAATTTGGTACCGTCTATCGGATCGAGAGTAATTAGATAGTCGTCTGGTTCCCCTAAGTCTATGGCGCGAAAATATTTTGTATTGCGTGATTGTTCGTGTTCTTCACCATGAAAGCGAATATTGGGAAATGTACCTAACAGGGCAACTTCAACAAAAGTTTGAATCGAAAGATCGGCATCAGTTAACGCTGTAGCAAAAAAATTATCACCACCATCTTTAGCTGGCAGTACGGCAATTTTATTTTGAATATAGTCTGCATAGCCAGCAGCTACTCGCAGATGAGGTAGTAAGGTACAGAGAATTTCGCGGGGTTTTGACTGAGAAGACATTATAGATTTTTAGGCGATGATGTACGAGATGAGCCAATTTTAACTAGTTTCGCAGGTAGTGTAGATCGTATTAGGGTAAAAAGGTAAAAAACGATCGCAACAATGAATAATATCCAATATACTCTCGCTCAGTTAAACCAAATGGAGCGAGAAGAATTTACCACAGCATTAGGGGAAATTTGGGAAGAAACCCCAGAAATTGCGCGAAAAACTTGGGTGAGCAAACCTTTTGCAAGTTTTGAGGCATTATATCAATCTATGGTTGCAATAGTGAAAGAAATGAGCGAAGTCGAACAGTTAGCTTTAATTAAAGCTCATCCAGATCTTGGTAGTAAAACCAAAATGGCAGAGGCTTCAGTACAGGAGCAGGCAGGAGTAGGTTTAGATCGTCTGACCTCAGAAGAATACGAGCGTTTTCAGTCTCTCAATCAGGCTTATAAAAATAAGTTTGGTTTTCCGTTTATTATCGCCGTCAGAAACCAGACCAAAGATAGTATTTTGGAGGCTTTTGCCAGTCGTCTGGAAAACTCATTAGAACGAGAAAAACAACAGGCTATAACAGAAATTAGTAAAATCGCTAGACTGCGCTTAGAGTCAATTCTCGCGTGATTTTGCTCGAATTGCGGCTTAAAATAAAACTTTAAACAGAGCGCGAATTTGTGAATTTTTCTCAAAAAAGGGGAATGCTAAAAAATAGATCGAGCCTACGCCGATTAACATTTTTACAGACCAAATCAAGAGGTTAGAATTTTTCTGGATCTAAGCTCAATTTTTAATTTGGCAGAAATATTATGAGTAACTTTTTAAACGAGCTTTTATCCTCTAAGTCCTATATACCTCATGGTCATTGTTATCTATGGCAAACTCCACTGGTTGCGCTGCATTTAGTTAGCGACTTACTAATTGCGATCGCCTATTTTTCAATTCCCATTATGCTGCTTTACTTTGTTTTTAAGCGCAGTGATGTTCCGTTTCAAAGCTTTTTTGTAATGTTTGGGGCGTTTATCGTACTTTGTGGCACGGGACACTTATTAGAAATTTGGACTTTGTGGCATCCTGCCTACTGGTTATCGGGGGTAGAACAAGCTCTGACTGCCTTTGTCTCTTGCTATACGGCAGTGGAAATGGCTACTTTAGTACCGCGTTTTCTATCCCTCAAGACACCCGAACAGCTAGAAATCGTCAATCGGGAACTGCAAAAAGAAATTGTCGAACGACAAAAAGCAGAAACCGAACTCCGACGGATTAATGAAGATCTTGAAGTAAGAGTTCAACAGCGTACTAGTGAGGTACAACAGGCGGCAGAACAAAAACAAGCAATTACCAGAATTGTCCTGCGGATGAGACAAACTCTGGATTTACAGCAAATTTTCTTCGATACTACTGAAGAACTAAGACAGACTATTGATTGCGATCGCGTATTAATCTATCAATTTAACTCCGATTGGAGCGGTCAACTAGTTGCCGAGTCAGTTGCTAAAAAATGGTCTAAACTAACTTCTCAATTAGATGAAAAGCCGCTAACGCGAGTGGCGATCGAGCAAGATGACTGCGCCATAAAAATTATTAAAGACACCTACCTGCAAGAATCTGAAGGCAGCATTTTTACTCAGAAAGATAGCTATCGTGCCGTTAGCGATATCCACCAAGCTAACTTCAATAAATGTTATCTAGAATTATTGGAGCAAATAGAAGCAAAAGCTTACTTGGTCGTGCCGATTTTTTGTGGCGATCGCTTGTGGGGATTGCTATTTGCCTACGAACTATCCGCTCCTCGTCAGTGGCAACAGGGAAGCGTTCAGATTATGATTCAGGTTGGTACCCAGTTGGGTGTAGCCGTACAGCAAGCAGAACTATTGGCACATACCCAAAAGCAAGCGCGAGAATTGAGAGTGGCAAAAAATGAAGCAGAAAGAGCCAACCGTACCAAAAGTGAATTCTTAGCCAATATGAGCCACGAATTGCGAACTCCTCTCAATGCCATTCTCGGTTACGCTCAACTGATTCAAAGGTCTGACGAACTTTCCGAAAAACATCAAAAGTATATTGATATTATTGACTGTAATGGCGAGCACTTGTTGAGTCTAATTAACGATGTTTTGGAAATGTCAAAAATTGAGGCGGGATACAGTGCTGTTAATGAAACCAGTTTCGATCTCTATAGTTTGCTCGTAGAACTTGAAGATCTGCTCAAGCTGAGAGCGCAACTCAAACAACTTCAATTATCTTTTGAACGCTGTCAAGATGTACCTCAATACATCAAAACCGATCGCAATAAACTACGTCAGATACTAATTAACATTCTGGGCAATGCAGTTAAGTTTACCGAAAGAGGTTCGATTGAGTTAAAGGTTTGGCTGCAAGGAGAAATGCTTTACTTTAGCGTTGAAGATACAGGTCCTGGCATCGCCGCAGAAGCAATAGATAATATTTTTACTGCTTTCACTCAAGCCGAAGCAGGATGGCAATCGAGCGAAGGATCGGGACTGGGACTATCTATCAGTCGCGTGTTTGTCGAGTTGATGGGAGGCGAAATTACAGTTAAAAGCAAGCTCGGACAGGGAACTACCTTTACTTTTACTACTCCCTATATTTCTACAGCACCAGTCCCGTCAGAAAAATCTCCATCATTTTATGGTATGCCAATCGCTTTAGCTGCTGATAGTTCGGACTTTCGTATTTTAGTTGCCGAAGACAAACCTACCAATCGCGAACTTATGATCAAAATACTTGGTTCGGTGGGATTTCAAGTTCGAGCAGTTGCTAATGGTCGAGAAGCGATCGCTCTCTGGGAAAGTTGGGAACCCCATTTAATTTGGATGGATATGCAAATGCCCGTAATGAATGGGTACGAAGCCAGCAAACATATTAAATCTTTTTTGAAAGGTCAGGCAACTGTAGTTATAGCCCTTACCGCCAGCGTGTTTGAAGAAGAACGACAGAAAATTCTGGCATTTGGCTGTGATGATTTTGTCCGCAAACCCGTTCGCCAACGGGAGCTGTTTGCCAAAATGGCACAATATCTGGGAGTGAAATATATCTACAAAGAAGACGAGCGATCGAACTCTAATAGGGAAAGAGTAGAGCAAATTGATAATGTCAAACTTAACGCTCAAAGTCTTGAATTTATGTCTATAGAATGGATTGAGGAAGTTTGTCGGCAAGCTTCTGGAGGCGACGATTTACGATTGCTAGAACTAGTCGAACAAATTCCTTCAGAAAGAAAAAAGATCAAAATAGCTCTAACCAAACTCATTGAAAACTTTGATTTTGAAGAAATTATCAACCTGACCAGTTAACGGTAAGTTTTGAATAATTTATCTAGGTTCGAGCGATATATCTAAACTTTTAGAACGTCAGGCGACAAATAGCAATCAATATAAATAAATAATATGACCGATAATAATTTAAATATTCCAGAAGTCGATCTCGATAAGGCAAGCGAAGCATCTTTACCTAAAGATATTTTAATCGTAGATGACACTCTGGAAAATTTGCGGTTGCTTTCTGATATGCTTACCGAAAGAGGCTATACGGTTCGCAAAGCAACTAGTGGCAAGATGACTTTAAAAGTTGTGGAGACTCTGCCACCAGACTTAATTTTGCTAGATATTATGATGCCCGACCTGAATGGGTATGAAGTTTGTAAAATACTCAAGGAAAATTCGGAAACTGCTGCGATTCCAATTATTTTTTTAAGTGCTTTGGATGACGTATTGGACAAAGTTAAAGCTTTTAGTGTTGGAGGAGTAGATTATATAACCAAACCCTTTCAAATTGAAGAGGTATTAGTCAGAGTAAACAATCAATTGTCTTTAAAAGCGGCGCAACAGAAAATTCACCAATTAAATAGCCAGCTTGAAGAAAGGGTAAACGAACGCACACAACAGTTATTGCTTGCTAACGAACGTCTGCGTGAAATGTCTGTATATGATGGTTTGACTGGACTGGTAAATCGTTCTGAGTTTATGGAGAGGCTAGAAAAATCACTATACAGAGCCAAAATAAATGCGTCCTACCAGTTTTCCGTGTTGTTTCTCGACTGCGATCGCTTTAAAATCGTCAACGATTCTCTCGGTCATTTAGTTGGAGACGAACTACTAAAACAAATTGCCGATCGGTTACGAAGCATTGTTCGTAAAAAAGACATTTTATCTCGTTTGGGTGGAGATGAATTTGCCTTGCTGTTATTGAAAATTCCCAATCTCGATATTGCGATCGAAATAGCAGAACGAATTATTACTGTTTTAAAACAGCCTTTTGAGTGCAATGGTTATGAAATTTTTATCAATGTTAGTATTGGCATTGTCTTAAGTAGTCCCGACTACGAAAAACCAGAACATATTTTAAGAGATGCCGATACGGCTATGTATCGAGCCAAAGACATCGGAACTGGACAATATCAAGTTTTTACGCCGACGATGTATAAAGCCGCTCATAAATTGTTAGAGATCGAAACAGATTTACATCGAGCGCTCCAACAAAACGAGTTTATAGTTTACTATCAACCAATTATCAATCTCGCTACGGGTAAAATTGTTGGCTTTGAAGCTTTGGTTCGCTGGCTGCATTTGCAACATGGGATAGTTCCACCCGACTCGTTTCTTCCCATTGCCGAAGAAACTGGTCTGATTTGCTCGATTGGTAGCTTAGTTATGCAGCAAGCCTGTTCTCAGCTAGCACAATGGAAACAACAAGGATTTGATAAGTTAAAAGTATACATTAATCTAGCAGCACAACAATTAAATCAAGCTAATCTAGTTGAAGAAATCTCTTGTATTCTTCTAGAAACTCAACTTCATTCGGAATCAGTTAAGTTAGAGATTACCGAAAGTTCGATGATTCAAAATTTACAATCGACTAAAGCGATCGTTCGGCAACTACGCGAACGCGGATTACAATTTAGTATTGACGATTTTGGCACTGGTTATTCTTCCTTAAGTCAACTACAAACCTTTCCCGTAAATACTCTTAAAATAGATCGCTCTTTTATTCAAAATCTCGATGGAACCAAGGAAAATTCAGGTTTGGTTGCGGTAATTCTCAGCATAGCGCAGGTTATGAATTTAGATGTGGTGGCTGAAGGCGTTGAAACTCCAGAACAGTTAGCCAAACTTCGAGAGCTTGGTTGTCATTTCGGACAGGGATATTTATTTTCCAAGCCTTTGAATGTTGAAGATGCTAGTAAACTAATAGCTCAAAATCCTCAATGGTAAAAAGGCAGAGGGCAGAAGAATTTAAACTATTTAACGCATATAATCTTTAATATAAATAACTGTTAGCTTGTATCGCTATAAATAAGTAATTCAGACAATGTCTGTTATTAACAACAGTGAAGTTGCTCGGTTAATCAAAACTGATTACCAATTATCAGATATACAAAATCTAATTTCGTTTTTACAGGAGCGAGATACTTTTGCCTTTCCTACGCTAGATAACGGTCTATTCCCTGCCGCAGTTGTTTCTAACTCTACTGAATACACGGGATATGCTGCCGTATGGGTACGCGATAATGTTTATGTTGCTTATTGTCATTACCTTTCAGGAAAAACCAATATTGCTGTTAACAATGTGCGCTGTTTGATGCAATACATAAAAAAACATCGCTTTCGTTGGTTAAATATTATTGACGGCAAAGTAGATCTTGCTGAGGTAATGCAGCGTCCTCACGTACGATTTAATGGTAAAGATTTAAGCGAAATCGAGCAGGATTGGCAACAGGCACAGAATGATGCTTGGGGCTATTTTTTGTGGTTTTACTGTAAGTTAATTAACGACAAAGCCATAGAGCCTACGCCAGAAGATTTAGCAATCTTGGCACTGTTTCCAGAATATTTTAAAGCCATTGCCTACTGGCAAGATGAAGATAGCGGTCATTGGGAAGAAGATCGTAAAATTTCGGCTTCTAGTATTGGCGTGGTAATAGCAAGTTTGCAGTCTTTTAGACAGTTACTTATTTATTATACTGAGAGCGCGCGCGATCGCTACCAAATACCAATTGCGATCGAACTTTTAGATAGCTTAATCCAAAAAGGCTCGAAGGCTCTAGCAAAAATACTGCCTGCCGAATGTATTCAGCCCGAACATCCAAGACGTTACGATGCTGCTTTGCTATTTTTAATTTATCCCCTGGAAATTTTAGATAGTAATACGAGCGATCGCATCATTGCCGACGTAACTGAAAATCTACAAGGAAAATATGGTATTTCTAGATACTTGCATGATTCTTTTTGGTGTCGCGACTACCAACAGATTCCCGAAAATATACGTACTAGCATATCTACCGAACGAGAACAGTGGCTACAAGAACGGGGACGCTCTTTAAAATTGGGGGAAGAAGCGCAATGGTGTATCTTCGATCCGATTCTTTCAGCTATATATGGAGTTAGATTTCATCATACTCATCAGTCGGAGTTCTTGACCAAACAAATTTATTATTTAAATCGTTCGTTAGGACAGCTAACTGCTACAGATTCAAAATTTGGTGGGTTTAAATGTCCCGAACTATATTACTTAAAGCAAGATAAATACGTTCCTAACGATGCCACACCACTTTTATGGACGCAGGCAAATTTGCTAATGGCATTAAAGATAATGGAACAAAGCTTGAGTAAATAGCGCGATTCTAGTTCTTTGTGTACAAACACTAAAATATTTAGCTGGTTTTGGGAACTCTAGATAGAGTCGGGAACGAACTGGAGGTTGCCTCTAGTTCGCAAGCCTGACCGTTGGTACAAAAACTGTAGGTGTATTTTGAAACGATTATTTACTTTAGCTGTTGTTTACTTGGTTCTCATTGCCGTTCCCGTTAGTGCCAAAGACTTGTTAGAAACTCAATTAGAAAAATCTTTAGCTGTAGCTGTAGTTCGTAAGAGCATAATCTCAAGAGGACTGGCTAACTGCAAAGCCAGAAACCACCGCCAAACAATTCACTTACTAAAAACCTTTTTAAATCACTTTAAGGTTAGTGCCACTCCTTTAGAAAAAAGAGGCTATCACTGTCTGGCTTTAGCCTACCAAAGTGTTGGCGAGTCTGCTGCTGCCACAGAAACTATCGAGCGCACGTTAACGTTGTTTGAAAATTCTCCAATCGAACAAGCTGATTTTGAGTACACTGCGGGTATTATTGCTTATCGACAAGATCGAAAAGTATTAGCTGTCAAACATTGGCAAAAAGCCCGTCAACTGTATTTAGAAAATAATGCTGCCAAACAGTGGTTAAAAACTACTTTTGATTTGGCGTTCGGCTATCAAAAACTCGGTCAGATCGATCGGCAGCAGCAGCTATTATTAGATATAAAAAGTTACAAAAATAAATTTGCAAATATACAGCAGTTTTTATTTGAATGAGGTAACCCTTAGATTAGTTAGGCAGCAAACACCAGGGGAGCGGCGATTCTCGTTTGGTTTGAATTTGTACTTAACTAATATGAAAATTGTTGCAAATAAACATATAGTTAATATTTTTTGAATAGCAGTATAGCTGATTTAAACTTTGTCATCAGTAAATTCAAATGAATCTTATTCGCATCAAGCGCGAACTTATACCATTTATTAAAACTGGTTATACAGTTGCTCGATTGTTTTAATATTAAGAATAAAGACGTTGCTGAATCAAAAGCTAACGGCTAATAGCTACAAACAAATCAATTTTCAATTCCATAATTAAGATCGGCAACTCTAAAATAAATTGACGAGCTTCTTTTTATAATGTTTGATTCAAATGACTTGACTCAAATTATTGTTTTTGGCGATAGCCTATCTGATTCTGGTAATTCATTTGCCCTTACGCTAGGCGCAATTCCACCCCCACCTTATTATTTAGGTCGTTTTTCTAATGGTTTGGTGGCAGTTGAATACTTAGCTGAAGATTTAGAACTTACCTTAGACCCTTACTACGATGATGGAGCAGGTAATAACTTTGCAGTAGGTGGTGCTAGAACTGGAACGGGTAACTCTATTAATGACGATATCGCACCTTTGTTGCCCGATGTAACTTTACCAGGATTGGCAGATCAAATTGATGCCTTTACCAGCAGTAATTCTGATAATGTAGACCCTGATGCCCTGTATTTAGTCTGGGCAGGAGCTAATGACTTCTTGGATTATCTTGGCGGTAGCGTTGCCTCAGATCCAGCAGAGTTAGTCGAGCGAGGAATTACTAATATCGTTGACAGCGTTAGCAAGCTGGCAGATTTAGGCGCACAAAATCTAATTGTATCTAACCTACCATCTTTAGGTAGACTGCCCTCTAATTTTGAGTTTCAAGGTGAGGCAACTGCTATTACCAAAGCTTTCAATGGCGGTTTATCCTTAGCGTTAGACAATTTTGAAGCTGCCTCTAGTAACGCTGAAATTATAGAAGTAGATTTATTTACCGAACTTGAAGCCATAGCAGCTAATCCAGAACAGTTTGGCTTTAGTAATGTAACCGATCCTTTATTATTTTCGGGGCAACTACCAACAGAGCCTAACACCGAAACTGGTTTTTTCTTTTGGGACGCTTTTCATCCAACTACTGAAGCACACGCTCTATTAGCAGACGTTATCGCTCAAACTATTAGTGGAGAAATACCCCAACCGACTTTTAACGAAATAAGCGGTACGGCAGAGAGAGACTTTTTGTTGGGAACTCAGGAACAAGACAATATAGATGGTTTAGATGGTAGCGATTTAATCTTTGGCTGGAATAGCAGCGATCGCCTTGAAGGTGGGGCGGGTGACGATTGGCTATTGGGAAATAAAGGTAACGATCTCCTTGATGGTGGTGAAAATAGCGACTTTGTCTGGGGTGGTTCTGGTGAAGATTTGCTGTTTGGTAGCAATGGCAATGACATGCTTTTAGGTGCCGCAGGTAAAGATATTATCATTGGCGGAAGCGATCGCGATTATCTCTGGGGTGGTTCTAACGGGGACTATCTTCTAGGTGGCGATAGTAAAGACAAAATTTGGGGAAATCTGGGCAACGATACCCTTAACGGTGGTGACGGCAACGATCTGCTTAGAGGTGGTCGAGGAAAGGATTTAATTGATGGAGGTGCTGGCAACGATACTCTATATGGTAATGCTGGTGCCGATATATTTGAATTAACTCCTGGCTTTGGCACCGATTATATTTCCGATTTTGAAGCCGACAGCGATTCGCTGATGCTTTCTGGCGAACTAAATTTTGGCGATTTGTCTTTCGCTGAGGACAAAATTTTTGTCGCCGCTACCGATGAAACCCTAGCTGTTCTTACAGGATTTGATACGACTACTTTAACTGAGAGTGACTTTAATGTCGTTTGATTTTACAAAGTAGCTACATTGCCACACAGTTTGTTTGCAGGTATTGCTTCCATCATTTTTTTAGGATCGGGAAGATCTAGATTATTCATCAATCGAATAAAGCTAGCTCGCTCTCTACCTGCAAAGCGAGAATTCCAGCGTTTTTCTTCTCCAATCGTTGAAACTGTATGTCCTCGATAATCATGGGCGGGATAGACTAATGTGCTATCGGGGAGAGTAAATAATCTTTGCGTTACCGAATCGTATAGCGTACCTGCATCGCCGCTTTGAAAATCCGTACGTCCACAACCGCGAATAAATAAAGCATCTCCTGTCAAAATTCTATCACCGTTGATTAAATAAGCCATGTGACTATCTGTATGTCCTGGAGTCGCGATCGCTTCGACAACAATATTACCCAAATTTAAAATCTCTTTATCCTGAATATGACGGTTAGCACAGTCAGCCGCAGCATTGTGGGGAACGATACTCAAACAGCCAGTTAACTCTCTTAGTTTGCCCGAACCCGTTATGTGGTCGGCATGGATATGGGTTTCTAAGCAATAACGCAGGCTTAGATCCAATTCTTTAAGTAGCTTCAAGTCTCGTTCTACCTGCTCTAAAACGGGATCGACCAAAACTGCAACTTTGAGTGTTAAATTGGCGATTAGATAGGTATAGGTACTCGACTCGCTGTCAAATAATTGGCGAAACAGCATGATATTTATCCATCAAAAAATAGAGCTTTGTTTTTGTTTGCTTCAATATTCAAGTTAAACAAATAAATTGAAGAACTTGTGAACAAAAAATATTTTTATTCAAACAGATATATAGTAATACAATAATTCTTTAAAACTTAATAACAAAAAAATAACAGAGATTAATTTACATCAAATCTCTGCTTGCAAAATTTTGTATTTTTTATTGGCTTAATTTAGCTTTCGACTTTGACTTTAGAATAAACGCCATTCTCGTCTTCGCCGTATTTATCCTTTATTTTGTCCCAAGCACTATGCTCGGCTTTCATCTCATCTTTGGTTTCATTCAAGGCTTTTTTATAGTACTCAACAAAATCTTGTTGTGCTTCTGTAGATAAGTGAGTACGAATTTCGGGTGATAAATCTTCAGGACTTTCACAACCTTCGGCACAGGGACGCGGTAAAGTACCTTCGCTAACGTGAACTTCTTCACCACCTGCGCTTTCAATAAGCATTTGATATTCACCAGTTTTGTCAGCAGGAACTTCAGCCATAACTAGAAAATCTCCAGCTTTGAGTCGAGTTTCGTAGACTGCTGCTTTGTCTTCTGACATACCCAACGTAGATAGAGCAGAAGCCAAACCACCACCAGCACTACCCGCTAAGGCACCAGTTGCTGCTCCCAACAATACCGAACCAATAGGTCCCGCCGCTACTACCGAACCAACGAAGGGAATAAATAGTACTCCTACACCAGTTAACAGACTAAGTAGCGATCCAAACAACGAACCAAATATGGCTCCAGTACGCAAACCACCCAAAATTACGTCTTTTTTAGAGATGAATCCAGCAATACGGGTTTGAGACTCAAAATTTCTACCCATTACCGAGATGTGGTTTTTATCCACACCTCGGTCGATTAAGCGTCGAACGACATTGTCTATCTGCTTTTCTTCTTTGAGAACTGCAGTAATAGTGCGTTCTGCTTTATATTCTGTTTCTGCCATTTTCTGTCAAATTGATTACTTTTTTTATTTTAAGCTTTAACGGCAGGTTTGGTTTCGGAACCAGGACGTTCGCCACTAGGATCTAATTCTTGTCCCTCTAGGAAAGAACGCAGCATCCAAGCCATTTCCTCGTGTTGCTCCATCATTCCTGTTAAGAAGTCGGCAGTTCCTTCATCGTGGTATTTTTCGCCACACTGGTCAATGTGATCTCTTAAATTGCGAATAATTTGTTCGTGGTCTACTACCAAACGTTCCACCATTTTGTTGGCATTGGGCAAATCGTTAGGATGTTCGCGAATCGTACCTAGCTTAAGAAATCCCTCGGCAGTACCTACAGGATAGCCACCTAGAGCGCGAATTCTTTCTGCTGTTTCGTCAATATTGATCGTAATGGCTTCATACTGTTCTTCCCAAAGCTCGTGAAGGGTACGAAACTGAGGTCCGATCACATCCCAATGATATTTTTTGGTTTTAATAATTAATAAATATTGGTCGGCAAGATCGCTGTTTAGCAAATCTATTACGCCATGTAATTGTTCTTCGGTCAGTCCAATGTTAACTTTAGGCATAGTGATGTGGATTATATTTGATTATTGCTTACACTAACTATTAGAACAATTTTGACTGTATAAATACATCTGTTAAATGTAATAACAAGCAATTTTTTTTCTCGTTTAGCTCTATCTAAAGTTAGATGTAAAAAAAACTAGAGCTAAATTTTAGCTCCAGTTTTGCTCTAATTGTATTTTGGCGTTTTAAGACCTGGAGCCTACCGTACTAATTGCAGCAGAACGCTTTCTTTTTCTAGATGACGATTTGCTCTGAGGTTTTTCTGGCGTTTGTAGTAAAAATACTACCGAAGGACGGCTGCGTAGTTCACGTCTCATCAATCTTTGCAAACCACCTTCAATTTCTAGTCTAATTCCAGTCCAGTCTACTTCCAACTCGTTATTACTATTTTGACTAAATTCATTCCAGCGATCGCGCAAGATTGTTTCTAAAGTCTTCACCGCTAGCTGTTGCAGCAGCGATTTTTCTACTGAGGTTACTACCCCCTGTAGATGAACTGTAGGAGTTGCTAATAATTTACCCGACCAGTCGATGGCTGCGGCTGTCGTCACTACTCCATCTTCGGCTAGCTGCTGCCTTTCTTTCATTACATTATCTTGGACGATACCGTTGCGATCGACTAATTCGATTCCCGAAGGAACTTCACCGTTAATACCAATACTATCTTTAGTTAGTTCGATAATATTGCCATTCTTAATAATGACAATGTTCTCCTCTGGTATACCCATTGCCTGAGCCATTCCCGAATGTTCGATTAACATGCGATGTTCGCCGTGAACGGGAATAAAGAACTTAGGCTTAGTAAGAGCTAGCATCAACTTGTGATCTTCTCGCGCACCATGACCCGAAACGTGAATGCCTTCACTCTTGCCGTAAACTACTTTCGCGCCCTGCATCATCAGGCGATCGATCGTGTTAACGACAGCAATGGTATTACCTGGGATGGGATTGGCAGAAAAGACAATGGTATCACCCTCCCTGACCTGAATATGTCGGTGTTGACCGTTAGAGATACGGGTCATAGCGGCAAGAGTTTCCCCTTGCGAACCAGTGGTTAAAATTAACACTTTCTCATCGGGCAGTCGATTTACCGATCTTAGTGACTCGAACAGATCGTCGCGACATTTTACATATCCTAACTTGCGGGCATGAGCGATTACATTGAGCATCGATCGCCCGACTACGGCTACTTTACGTCCGTGTTTCTCTGCCAGTTCGAGAATCATATTTACCCGATGCACGGAAGAAGAAAAAGTAGTCACCATCAAGCGTCCTTCTGCCTGTCCGAAAATTCGGTCTAAATTTGGATATACCGATCGCTCCGAAGGTGTATGCCCTGGAACTTCAGCATTAGTAGAGTCGCTCATCAGACACAATACGCCTTGTTCGCCATATTCGGCTAGTTTTTGCAGGTCGTAGTGTTCGCCATCTACGGGAGTATGATCGAATTTAAAATCTCCCGTATGAATTAATACTCCCAGTGGTGTAGTAATGGCGACGCTAAAGCTATCGGCGATCGAGTGAGTATTGCGAATATACTGCACCGAAAAAGAATTTCCGATGCGTACTGTATCTCTGGGAAGTACACTTTTTAAAGTAGTGCGATCGCTAACCCCAGCCTCTTCTAACTTGTCTCTTAGTAGAGACATTGCCAAACGAGGACCGTAGATTACTGGAATATCAAACTGTTTGAGGTGATAGGCAATACCACCGATATGATCTTCGTGTCCGTGAGTCACAATCATGCCCTTGATGCGGTCGGAGTTTTCTCTCAAGTAGGTCATATCGGGCAACACGATATTAATGCCGTGCATTTGGTCTGAAGGAAATCCCAACCCAGCATCTAACAAAATAATTTCGTTTTCATATTCAAATACACAGGTATTTTTGCCTATCTCATGTAGTCCTCCTAAAGGAATAATTTTTAAAGTCGATTTACTTGCTTTTTTGTTCATATTTTTTTTGGTATTGGTGATTGATTGACTCGATAAAACTATTAATAAAATTAAAAATATTTACTATTGTTTTGTAATCCTATACTGCTCTAATAATTTGCTAGCGTTTTTAAGTATGAATTGTAGCGAAATAAAATACTTTGAGTATTTTGTCAATTTTAGCTAAATTATAGTCAATTTAAAATTTTGTCGATCGCTTAAAAAATTATTTGTTTAACTCACAATTGTAACTATTTTGATTAAAACTAAATAGATTATTAAATAGTAACGAAATAAATAAGTAATAACAACAAATTCACAGTATATTTAGTTGAGCTAAAGTTGCTTTTAATTTTTCAGTCGAACTTAATTCTAACTCGCAAAGAGGAGAACGCAAACTACCGACATTCCATCCTTGTAAATTTAATGCTGTCTTTACAGGAATGGGATTAGTAGTCATAAATAAAGCTTCAAATAACGGCAAAAGCTCGATTTGTATTGCAGTTGCCCCTCGATTGTTGCCTTCTCTAAACGCCGAAATCATTTCCTGCATTTGCTTCCCTACCAAGTGAGAAGCTACGCTGACCACTCCCACTGCTCCCATCGTTAGTAGGGGTAAAGTTAAAACATCTTCACCAGAATAAATTGCCAACTCTGGTGACAGGCGATGAATATGACCAGCCTGTTCGACACTACCACTAGCTTCTTTAATCGCCAAAATATTATCTAGTTCGGCTAGCTTTGCTACTGTTGTAGCTTCTAGATTACGGCTAGTACGTCCTGGAACATTATAAAGCATCATCGGTAAATCGGGACAGGCTTTGGCGATCGCTTCAAAATGTCTGTACAGCCCTGCTTGTGGTGGTTTATTGTAATAAGGTACTACCTGCAAAGAACCATCTAAATTCAGTTTAGCAGCTTTCTGGGTTGCCGCGATCGCTTCTGAGGTAGAGTTTGAGCCAGTTCCTGCAATTACTTTAGCTTTGTTTCCTACTGCTTGCTTGACTACTTTAAATAGTTCGTATTCTTCCGACCAACTCAAAGTAGGAGATTCTCCAGTAGTACCACAAACTACCACCCCATCACTCCCGTTTTCTACTAAATAAACGGCTAATTTTTCGGCAACTGTGTAGTCAACACTGCCATCTTCGGCAAAGGGAGTTACCATTGCCGTAATTACTCTACCAAAAGGTTCGTTAGTCATTGGCGCGATCGCTTGTAAATCTTAAACACTAATTATTTTGTTGTCAAATTGCCATTGAAGTAGAGGTAGTCAACAAATTTTCCGCTAACATAAGTTCTGCTATCTGTACGGCATTCAAAGCTGCTCCTTTACGAATTTGGTCGCCACACAACCATAGCTCTAAACTATTAGGATGAGAAATATCTTGCCGAATCCTTCCTACTAATACTGGATCTTTGCCAGTAGCATCTATGGGCATAGGAAAATAATTACTCTGCCAATCTTCGACCAATTTAACTCCAGGTGCGTTAGCCAAAATTTCTCTGGCTCGTTCGACGCTAAAAGGACGCTCGAATTCCAGGTTAACTGTCTCTGAATGCGCTCTCAGTACGGGTACGCGAACGCAGGTTGCACTAACTTTTAGTTCTGGTGCGTCAAAAATTTTTCTGGTTTCATTGACCATTTTCATTTCTTCCTCACAATATCCCCGTTCGTCGAGGGGAGAATTATGGGGAAATAGATTGAAAGCGATGGGATGGGGTAAAACTTCAGCCTGGGGAGTTTCCCCAGCTAAAATTGCTTTAGCCTGGGTTTTTAACTCCGCCATTGCTCTAGCACCAGCACCCGAAGCAGATTGATAAGTAGCTACCACAACCCGCTTGAGAGACTGTTCTCGATGTAGGGGATAAATTGCCAGTCCCATCAAAATTGTCGTACAGTTGGGGTTGGCAATAATTCCCTGATGTTTACTTGCCGCTTGCGGATTAATTTCGGGTACTACTAAAGGTACATCTGGGTTCATCCGAAACGCGCTAGAGTTATCGATAACTACAGCACCTGCCTTTACTGCGGTTTTAGCCCAGGCTTTGGAAGTCGAACCGCCAGCAGATGCCAAAACGATATCGACATCGTCAAAAGAGTCTGAAGTAACTTCTTCTACAGTTAGCTCGGTACCTTGAAATTCAATTTTACTACCTACCGAGCGAGCAGAAGCCAGCAACTTTAAATTTTTCACGGGAAATTGACGCTCTGCTAACAGTTCGAGCAGTTCTTGTCCTACAGCCCCCGTTGCTCCCAAAATAGCGATATTTACTTCTTTAGACAATTACAATAACCTCCAATTTAATTTTCATTTTCCAGGCGATCGCCCTTCCCGATACTAAAATACTAAAATAAATAAAGTTAATTTAACTAATTTCGAGCTAGTCCCGATCGTACCATAAGCTATTTGAGACAATAAGTAATAAAATGTTGCGCTTGGCAATGTTGTACTATCATGGCTAGTGGTTAATTGACCAAGTCAGAAGAGGACACGATTTCGAGCGAAAGAGATGGCAAGGATACCGCGCCATACCCAATCGAAGCCTTGGAGGTTTACTCCGAAACAAAAGCCGTCCTTCAAGACTCGTCTTTACAACGCGAGGTCTTGTTGTCAATTGACCGTTGGTTAATTTCGTTACTTGAGAGCGAGTCTTAATTTTATTTTTAAGTTACTTTTTCTCTAACGAGATTCATAATAAAAAGAACTAAACAATATAGAGATAGAAGCATCGATGAAAGTAACCCAGGAACAACTTCCTGACAGCCAAATAGGTTTAGAAATAGAAATTTCCGCTGAAGCCTCGGATAACGCTTACGAAGAAATGGTAAGCAGCCTTGCAACCTCTAGCAATATTCCTGGGTTTCGCAAGGGTAAAGTGCCCCGTCAAATTCTACTACAAAGAATTGGCAAGCAGCGAATTAAAGCTGCTGCTTTAGAAGAGCTAATTCAAAAGTCTATTCCCCAAGCGATCGAGCAAGAAGCAATTGACGCTCTCGGTAACTACAATTTGCGTTCTAATTTTGAGGAACTCTTACAGCAGTACAATCCAGGAGACAGCCTGACTTTTGCGATCGCCGTTGATGTTCCGCCAACGGTAGAGCTGGGAGATTACAATAACCTTGAGGTAACAGCCGAAGAAATTGTCTACGATCCGCAACAGGTAGAAGACCGCCTCGAACAGCAACGCCAGCAACAGGCAGATTTGGTGCCAATCGAAGATCGGGAAGCAGAAATGGGCGATGTCGCTCTTGTGGATTTTAAAGGTACGCTGTCTACAGGAGAAGAAATAGAAGGTGGAAGTGCCACCGATTTTCAAGTCGAATTAGTAGAAGGCAAACTCATTCCCGGTATGGTAGAAGGAATAGTCGGCATGAAGCCCGAAGAAACCAAAGAAGTTTCTGTCACGTTTCCCGAAGATTATCCCCAGGAAGATTTAGCTGGCAAACCAGCCGTATTTAGCATTACTCTTAAAGAACTAAAAACTAAAGAATTGCCAGAATTAGACGACGATTTTGCCGAGGAAGCTAGTAATGGTGAATTTGAAACTCTAGACGCACTGCGGGAAACCCTGGTCAAGCAGTTTCAAGAACAGGCAGAAAATCGCACCAAAAATAATGTTAATGAAGCGATCGCTGCGGCTTTACTAGAACAAAGCAGTTTGGAAGTACCAGAAACTTGGATTCAAGAAGAGGTTACTAATGTTTTGACTAAAACCGTAATGCAGATGCAGCAGATGGGTTTGGATGTAAATCAACTGATAACTAAAGACCGCATACCTCAAATGCGAGAAAGTGCCAAACCAGAGGCGATTGAAAATCTTAAAAAAGCCAAAATTATTGAGGCAATAGCCGAAAAAGAAGGACTCAAGCCAGAGGAAACGGCGATCGCCGATAAAATCAAAGAGGTAGAAGCAAATCTCAACTCTCAAGACATCGATCGCGATAAGTTGAAAAAAATGGTGACAGAAGATTTAATAAATGAAAAAACTTTTGACTGGCTGAGAGAGAAAGTAACGGTTAAACTCGTTCCAGAAGGATCTCTAAAATCTGAAGCCGACACCGAAGCTTCTGAAACTGCGGCTCCCTTAGAAAGTAACGTAGCCGATGATGAGGCGATCGAAGTCGAAGCAGCTACTGTTACCGAAAGCGAGTCGGCAGAATCAGAATAAATCTATATGTTTATGTGATTTGCCATTGTCTCAGTCGAGCTGCAATATTTTATCTCAGTCTTTTAATAGTCATAAGGGTAGATATCCCAAGGAATAGTTTTATCCGCTAACTATAGAGTGTGAGGCATAATAGTTAATAGACATCGACTGAGTTTTCAGTTTTTTAAAATTAAGAAAAATCGAAAAAAGTAAATTTATTATAAATTACCGCGACAAATCTCCCCTCACAAACCTATGCTAGAATCGCATTCACACTACAGTTTCTCCAGTAAAAACCGACCAAAAATACAGTCGCTTTTTACAGAAAATAATGTCATTCCTATGGTCGTCGAGCAATCGGGTATTGGCGAACGAGCATTTGATATTTATTCTCGTCTTTTAAGAGAGAGAATTGTGTTTTTAGGTACGGCAATCGATGATAAAGTTGCCGACTCTATAGTGGCACAATTACTTTATCTAGAAGCCGAAGACCCAGAAAAAGACATTCAAATCTATATCAACTCTCCAGGCGGCTCTGTTTATGCGGGAATGGCAATCTATGACACAATGCAGCAAATTCAACCCGATGTAGTAACAATCTGTTATGGTATTGCTGCCAGCATGGGTGCTTTTTTGCTATCGGGAGGCACCAAAGGAAAACGCATGGCACTTCCTAGCTCTAGAATTATGATTCACCAACCATTAGGTGGAGCGCAGGGACAAGCAGTAGATATTGAAATTCAGGCAAGAGAAATTCTTTACATCAAACAAAGACTTAACGAACTAATTGCCGAACATACAGGTCAACCTTTTGACAAGATAGCTGCCGATACCGAAAGAGATTTTTATATGTCTTCTGAGGAAGCTAAAGAATATGGTCTAATCGATCGCATGATTTCTAAGTCGGTAACGGCAGAATTAACTACCTAAATAATTCAGTTCATATTAGATATCTAGAGGTATAAATGTCTAAATACGACTCCCATTTAAAATGTTCGTTTTGCGGCAAATCACAGGAACAAGTCAGAAAATTAATCGCAGGTCCAGGGGTGTATATTTGTGATGAATGCGTAGAGTTATGTAACGAGATTTTAGATGAGGAGTTGATGGAGGAAGGAGCAGTTATGTCGGCTCCTTCCGTACCTAATGGAGGAGAAACTAAGCCCAAACGAAAATCACGCTCTGGCGGCATGACCTTTGACGATATACCCAAACCTATAGAAATTAAAAACTGTCTGGACGAACACGTCATCGGACAGGAAGAAGCTAAAAAGGTTCTGTCAGTTGGAGTGTACAATCACTACAAGCGTCTCAGTCTTACTAATGGCGGTCGCGATAAAGACGATGCCGTAGAACTACAAAAATCAAATGTTCTGCTTATCGGTCCAACTGGCTGTGGTAAAACTCTATTGGCACAAACTCTAGCAAGAATATTACAGGTTCCCTTTGCCGTAGCCGATGCCACCACTCTCACCGAAGCAGGATATGTCGGAGAAGACGTAGAAAATATTTTGCTACGGTTGCTACAAGTTGCCGATTTAGATGTGGAAGAAGCCCAACGAGGAATTATTTATATCGACGAAATCGATAAAATTGCTCGCAAAAGTGAAAATCCCTCTATTACTCGCGATGTGTCGGGTGAAGGAGTACAGCAGGCTCTGTTAAAAATGTTGGAAGGTACGGTAGCCAACGTTCCGCCTCAAGGAGGTAGAAAGCATCCCTATCAAGACTGTATTCAAATCGATACCAAAAATATTCTCTTTATCTGCGGTGGGGCATTTGTCGGTTTAGATAAGGTGGTAGAACGCCGCATCGGTAAAAAATCTATGGGCTTTATCCAACAGGGAGAAACCCTACCTTCCAAAGAAAAACGCACTGCCGATATCTTGCAAAAATTAGAATTAGACGACTTGGTCAAATTTGGCATGATTCCCGAATTTGTCGGTCGTATCCCCGTAACCGCTGCCTTGGAATCTCTTGACGAAGATACTCTAGTACAGATTTTGACCAAACCCCGCAATGCCCTAGTCAAGCAGTATCAAAAACTGCTGGGGATGGACAATATCCAGTTAGAATTTACTGAAGATGCCATCAGAGCGATCGCCAAAGAAGCTTACCGCCGTAAAACTGGAGCGAGAGCCTTGCGAGGTATTGTTGAAGAATTGATGTTGGAAGTAATGTACGAACTGCCTTCGCGTAAGGATGTTGGTCGCTGTACTATTACTAAAGAAATGGTAGAAAAACGTTCTACTGCCGAATTGCTAGTTCATCCTACTTCTTACCCCAAACCCGAGTCTGCTTAAAAATTAAACATTAATCAATTGCTCAATGGACTTAAGTAAAAAAACTTTAATAGGCTTGAGAGCCGATCGCTTTCGCCATCCGCTAGATCTACAGGCGACTACAGCCTTAAAACAAGTGCCTGGATTAGATATTGCTATACGCAGCCTACTCGGTTCGGTTGCCGAACAGTTTTTCTATCTCAACAATATTGCTTCTAGCGTCCTAGTCAGCGAGAAACAGCTACCAGAATTACACAAACTATTATTAGAAGCCTGTAAAATTCTCGACCTCGAACCACCACAGCTATACGTACAGCAAAATCCCGTTCCCAACGCCTATACTTTTGCCATGCGCGGCAAGCAGCCCTTTATCATGCTGCACACCTCTTTGATAGAGATGCTGACCCCCGAAGAAATTCAGGCGGTAATTGCCCACGAATTGGGGCATCTCAAGTGCGAACACGGAGTTTATTTGACCATAGCTAATATTATGGTTTTGGCTGCCAATCTCTTGCCAACTTGGGGAACGGTTTTAGCTCAATCCCTACAGGAGCAAATGATGCAGTGGATTCGATGTGCTGAATTTAGCTGCGATCGCGCCGCTTTATTAGCCGTACAAGAGCCGAGAACTATTATGTCGGTATTGATGAAATTAGCAGGGGGTTCCCCTACTCTCGCTCCTCAGCTAAACTTAGATGCCTTTATCGAACAGGCTAAATCTTACGACGACATTGCCAAAAACAGCCTGGGCGAGCTACTACAAACCGCACAAACGGCTCAACTAACCCATCCAGTTCCCGTAATTCGCGCTAGAGAAATTCAGCGTTGGGCTAGTTCCGCTCAATATCAAACTATAATTCAAGGCGGCGGCGAGAGCAATAAGCTTCAAGAAACCAAAGGTGGCTGGCGTAACTGGTAATTTCTCGTTTTGAAAACTTTTCTAGCCACTAATGTGTTAGGATAAAAACGATTCGGACTCGTGCGGTTATAACGCCCAAACCTTGTCAGGACTGGAAAGTAGCAGCAATACGGGATGCTTATGACAGGCGCGAACTCCGAATCGCCAATAATAGCGAGCTTCAAGCTATTTTAAGAACTTCTACCAACTTTAATATTGCGGACGCGAGCTGGTACACATCCATGAGTCATCTGAGCGATTTGTATGGGTTCGCCTTTGCCACACATATTCGTACCACACTGCATCCACTCCGACTTATTGCCGATCGCATCAACGCTATTCCAGAAGTCCGTAGTCATACTGTGATAGGTAACATTTTTTAGCATTCCCACTACCTTGCCCTGTTTGACTTGCCAAAAAGCATCGCCACCAAACTGAAAGTTGCGTCGCTGTTGGTCGATGGAATAACTACCGATGCCGTCGATTAAAATTCCATCTTCCGTATCGGCAATCATCTCAGCGAGAGTTGCCGTATGACTACCGCCAGCTTTACCTGGTTCCAAACTAAGGTTGGGAATGCGAACCATAGGAATACTAGACCAGCTATCAGCAAAAGCACTACCATTACTGCTATCGCGTCCCAAACGAAATGCCGTTTCTCGGTCGGTAAGATAGTCGTTGAGAATACCATCTTTAACTACGTACCATTCTTGTGCGGGTACGCCTTCATCATCATAAGCCATCGTACTGCGTCCCTGGGGTTGAGTGCGATCGGCAACAAAATTAACCCAGGGGGCAGCATACTGTAATTTACCTAATTTATCGGTAGTAGCAAAGCTCGTTCCAGCAAAATTAGCCTCATAGCCATATACGCGATCGAGTTCGGTAGGATGTCCTACAGACTCATGAATAGTTAAAAACAAATTAGTTGGTTTGAGAATTAGTGTAGTTTCGGTATCGGCAGTTAATTCGGGAGCGTTTAATTTGGCGATCGCTTCAGTAGCAATGCGATCGATATTAGCTAACAGGTTTTGTTTGTCGATATGTTCGTAGCCTACATTTAATGGCGGCAGTTCGTAACTTCTACTTTGAGCATCCCCATTACCAATAGCAGTACAACTCATACCAGCATAGCTACGATAAATGGTTTGTTCGATAACAGAACCAATAGTAGAGGCAAAAAGTTTGTCTTCTCTAGTGAAGCGTAAAAACGAAGACGCTTTTTTAATCCCGCGATCGCCATAAGCCAACAATTTATCGGCGATTTCTAACAAAAGTTCGGCTTTTTCTCCTATGGAAATATCAAACGGATCGATTTTAATTGGCGTAACGTATTTATCTTGATATGCCGCTACGGGAACTAATCTGACTGGTTCTTGCTGAGTCAAATGGCTTCCTTTGGCAGTTTGTATAGCTAAATTGACAATTCTCGTAACTTCTTGAGGAGTTTTTTGATAGGAAGCAGCAAAACCCCATGCGCCATTTAGTAAAACCCTAACTCCAAAACCAGAACTAACGTTATCAGAAAGTTGTTTTAAAGAGCGATCTCTAGCTGATAGATTTTGATGGCGGTAATTACCAATACGAATATCGCCGTATTCACAACCAGCCTGTCGAATCAAATCTATAGCAAGTTTTGTTAGTTCTCGGTTGGTAGTTTTGGCGACAGGAGCTTGTAGCATATTAGGTTGTTCGATTACTGAGTAGAGAGAGATTGTTGTTTTATTTTAAACATAACCAGCGATTAACTGCTGTAGCTATTGTGTCAATGCTTGTTAGCTTTGTTTCCTTTTTCTTCAACCCTCACTACTCCGTACTGATATAACACCCCAATTGGCAGATAATAAACAAATTGGTATCGACTGCTATTTTTTCCAGGGATTATGCTTTCGTTCTAAAATTTGAGCCAGAAGCTGTCTTTGTCTGCGTCTGCTTTGCGCCAAACTTTTCTTACTTCTTAGATGAGACTGATTTAGCTCTTCAGGAAATAAATACTTTAAAAAGAAATCTAGCGTTTTTGGCTTGAGATATCCTTGTAAAATTGCCGTCGAACCAAATTTATATCCCGTGTGCTTTTGTTCTTCTAAAACTCGCTTGATTTGTTCTGCTTCTAACAACGCTGCCTGTTGTAAATAATGCCCTATAGGTTTCCTGTAGGTTTGTTCGATTAACTGCTGCCACTCTTCAGCAAAAAATTCCACAGTTTCTGGTTTAATCCAACCCTGTATGGCTAAGATTTCTCCCAAGCGCATATTAGGATAGATTTTCTGGTATTCTAACGCCGTTTTAATCTCTGTTTTAGTAACCAGATCGGCTTCGCGTAAAACTACTCCCAAGCGTTTTGGCAGGAAAAGTCGAGGAGACGAAACTTTGCTCGAATGCGTAGCTTTACCACTCATAAATACCATTTAAAAAATTGATAAAGGTTTTTTAATCAATGGTACTGGTAATGTAAGACTAAAATTAGTCTTACGATCGCAGTAAATAGCCGATCGAGATCGCATTCAAGTTTTAATATTTTTGATAATAAACGAATTTTAGTAAAGCGATCGCAGTATATGAATCAAGAATTCAACTTTGAAACCAAACAGGCAAGTTTGATGATGCAAAAATGCTTGGAGTTAGCCAGTCGTGCGAAGGGAAGAACTTCACCCAATCCAATGGTAGGTGCAGTAGTTATCAGAGATGGCAAAATTGTTGGCGAGGGATTTCATCCAGCACCAGGACAACCCCATGCTGAAGTTTTTGCCCTACAGGCGGCAGGAGAACTAGCTAGAGGTGCGACGATATATGTCAACCTCGAACCCTGCAATCATTATGGAAAAACTCCACCATGTAGCGAAGCTCTAATAGATGCAGGTATTGCCAAAGTAGTAGCGGGGATGGTAGATCCCGACAGTCGAGTTTCAGGAGGTGGAATTGCCAAATTACGCGATGCTGGCATAGAGGTAGTAGTTGGGGTAGAAGAAACTGCCTGTCGTCAACTCAACGAGGCTTTTATTCATCGAACGCTCTACCATCAGCCTTTTGGTATCCTAAAATATGCCATGACCCTAGACGGTAAAATTGCTGCTACTAGCGGTCATAGTGCCTGGGTAAGCGGTAAAGCCTCGCGTCATCTAGTGCATCAGCTTAGAGATGTCTGTGATGCCGTAATTATTGGCGGCAATACGGTACGCAAAGATAACCCACAATTAACTACACACGGTATAAGCGACCGAAATCCGCTAAGAGTAGTAATGAGTCGCAGTTTGGATTTACCCAACCAATGCAATCTCTGGCAAACTAATATCGCTCCTACATTAGTCTTTACCGAACCAAATTCTAACCCCACACTAAAAACTCAGCTAAGCGATCGCGGCGTAGAAGTCATCGAACTAGATAAACTTACACCTAGAACTGTAATGCAGCATTTGTATGACAGAGAAGTATCTCAAGTATTGTGGGAATGTGGCGGAACTCTGGCAGCAAAAGCGATCGCCGACGGCGCAGTGCAAAAAGTCATGGCATTTATCGCTCCTAAAATTATTGGTGGCGTAACTGCACCTTCTCCAATAGGAGATTTGGGTTTAACTAAAATGACTGAAACCCTTAAGTTAGAAAGAGTAACTGTTGAAAACGTGGATGCAGATATTTTGGTCGAAGGTTATTTACAGTAAATAATTATTGAGAGACAAAATACATAGACTTTAACGAATTTACCTCAAATAGTTTTGTACAACATTTTTGCCTTATTTTGAAAGATAAAATTCAATCTTGATAGCGAAGCAAAAACTATTAGCTTCAAAAATAGATCGCGCTTTTATACGGCTCGAAACAATAGTATTTAGGAGAAGAATCTAATCTGACATGCAGCCAGGATACTCCCAACCCCGACGTGCTAACCCAGACAGGTTGTTGGTTAAGCTTTTGTTTTAGTTCTTTACCAATCGTTTGCCATAATAAATGCTGTTGAGATTTGGGTGCTTCGCGAATAAAAGCAGCGAGATGGGGATAGGCAGAGCGATCGGCAATAGGTAACGGTACGATTAGTAACGCATCATTACCCAAATTGGGAAAGGTGACAATTTCTTTTTCTGCCGAACTAAAGTATCGCTCAAAATCACTAGGATCGGGATTGATTTGAGCTAACTGAGGACTGTTTGCTAATACAAACTCAAATTTCCTTTCTACAGTAGACTTAGTAACTGGTAGAGTTTCCCAAAAGTAAGCTGCAAAAGGAGCATTAGCTAATAAAGAGCTAAAAAAATCGCGAAAGCTACTGTTGTTTTGCCATAGTTCGATTACCTCAGAGTAAGCGAGCTGCTTATCATCAGCAAAGATTGAAATTTTGTGAAAGCGATCGCCTTTTAGAAGTTCGCCGTGAAATTTCCACATATTGCTACCAAAATGATAAGTATAGGATATCTTGTCCGATCGATTTTTTATATTTTGACTAATTACTATGACTATCGAAGAATTTTTGCAGTTAACTCCGCAACAGATAAAGAATTATCCTCTCGCACTACAGGCATTATGGTACGACTATCAAGAAGACTGGCATCGTTCTCACAAAACTATCGATACTGTTGGCGATAAGGATAGTGCTTGGGTTCATGCATACCTACACCGCAAAGAGGGAGATTTAAGCAATGCTAGATACTGGTATCGGCGCAGTGGTAAACCAGAATCTCGATCGAGTTTATCTGAGGAACGTCAACAGATTGCTAGCTCGTTGCTAGCAGAAGCCAAATAATATTAAATAAAGAGCATCATAATGACGGGAATTGTAGTTTTCGATATCATCGGCACTAGTTTTTCATTGGAAAAACCCCGACAGCAGCTTATTGCGTTGGGTGCGCCTCCCTATGCTCTAGAACTCTGGTTTGCTCAATCATTACGTGATGCTTTTGCCTTTTCTCATGCAGGTGAGTATCAGCCTCTCAAAGAGATTTTGCAGGCAGAATTACCCCGTACTCTCAAACTGCTCGATATTGAGCCAAATTCCGCGCAACTAGATCGAGTTATGAAAACATTTAGCGAGCTAGATTTGCAGCCTGGGGCAAAAGAAGCGTTTGCAATGTTAAGCGATGCGGGCTGGAAAATAGTTGCACTAACTAATGGCAGCCAAGAAGCTACTAATAAGTTATTGGAACGAGCGGCAGTAAAAAATTATTTTAGCGAAATTTATTCTTGTGATGCGATCGCTAAAACTAAACCCCATAGGGCTGTATATGAAATGATTCACACCGACAATTTAGAAAAAGTTTGGCTGGTTGCCGCTCATGCCTGGGATATTGCAGGAGCTAAACTTGCTGGCATGAAAACTGCTTTTGTCAGACAGTTAGAAAAAGATTATTTAGCAGTTTATCCTCAGCCAGAAATCGCAGTCGAAAATTTGCCTGAAGCTGCACGACAGATTATTAATGCTGCTAGTTGAAATTTTGGAATGATTGTAGGCGATCGCGATGGTCACCGTCATTCAGTTATACCAAAGCGAATAATGTTGGCGATAAATAAGCACCTTAAAAAAAGAGGCGAACTGCTGTTCGCCCTCACAAAATAATTAGCTATTTACTGTTTCTGGAGGATTAGAGGCAGAAGGACGACGAGAAATAACGCGATCGATTAAACCATACTCTTTAGATTCTTCAGCAGACATAAAAAAGTCTCTTTCGGTATCTTCGGCAATTTTCTCTAACGGTTGTCCTGTATGATCTGCTAAATGTTGATTGAGCTTGTTTTTAAGATAGAGAATTTCTTTTGCTTGAATTTCAATATCCGTTGCCTGTCCTTGTGCGCCACCTAAAGGCTGGTGAATCATAATGCGAGAGTTGGGCAAACTCATGCGCTTGCCTTTTTGCCCTGCGCTGAGAAGAAAAGCACCCATACTAGCTGCCAAACCGATGCAGATAGTACAGACATCGGGGCGAATTTGATTCATGGTATCGAACATACCCATTCCTGCCGATACCGAACCACCTGGAGAATTGATGTAAAGATAGATATCTTTTTCGGGATCTTCAGCTTCTAAAAATAGCAGTTGGGCTACTACTAAATTGGCAATCTCATCTGTTACCTGCTGACCGAGAAAGACAATTCTCTCTCTCAACAAACGCGAATAAATATCAAAGGCGCGATCGCCGCGTCCTGAAGTTTCAATAACGGTAGGAATCATACAGTTTTATCTCTAATACAGTTGTTTTGATTGTAACGATAATTAGAAGTTCGAGAGTGTGGATTTCTTTAGTTTACTGTTTAAAGATAACCGCTTCTACTTCGGCGATCGCTCGCTCTAAGTTTTCGTTAACAACTCGTACGTCAAACTCATCTTTAGCAGCAATTTCGTCTCTGGCTATCTTCAAACGTTGGGAGATGGATTCTTCAGAGTTTTTGCCCCTGTTTCTAATCCGACGCTCTAATTCTTCTAACGAGGGAGGTAAAATAAAAATTCTTAAAGCTTCGGGATAGGTTTTAGCAATCTGTCTGGCTCCTGCTAGTTCTATTTCCAAAAGTACTAATTTACCATTAGCAATCTGCTGTTTAACCTGTGTTTTTGGAGTACCGTAATAGTTTTCGGCATATTTTGCCCACTCTAAAAATTCGTTATTAGAGATCGCTGCTTCAAACTCTGACTTACTGAGAAAATAGTAATCTTTGCCTTCTATTTCGCCATCTCGCGGCTTTCTAGTAGTTGCAGAAACAGAAAGATGAATTTCTGAATGCCGTTGCTGAAGCGATCGCGCGATCGAGCCTTTACCAACACCGCTCGGTCCGACAATCGTAATTAACTTACCAGTTAACATACAAAAATTTAATTGACGTTGCTGTGAGTATCTTTATCTATAATAAAGCGATTAGCTACGGTTTCTGGCTGAATTGCCGACAAGACTACGTGGCAAGAATCAGTAATGATTACGGCACGGGTACGACGACCATAAGTTGCATCAATTAATTGTCCTTTTTCTCTGGCTTCGGTAATTATTCTTTTGATAGGTGCTGACTCTGGACTGACTATAGCAATAACTCTGTTAGCCGAAACTATATTTCCGAAACCAATATTAATCAATTGAATACTCATGATTGCTAACTGAGTTTATCTACAGTCTTAGTAATTTAGAAAATATAGTTTTAATCTTATAGATAAAAAATCTTATTTACAAGCAATATTAGATATAATTATGCTAATTTAAGTATTTTTTTGCTTTTTTTCGGTCTTTTGGCTCAAAATAGATTGATTTGTAGCTAGAATAACATTTACGAAGCCAAAGCAAACCCGAAGGCTTGTAACTAGACTGAGGTTTCACCAAACTCGATCGCGCCGACCTTCATTAGAAATTCTCATGCAACCTGTTGACTACACCACCCTAATGGCTGTCCGTGCCGAGTTAGTAAGAGACTGGATACCATCACGCATCGAACAGGTATTTCAGCGCGATCTGTTTACCATTGCCATAGCTTTACGCACCCTTAAAACTAAAGCCTGGTTGACTATCTGTTGGCATCCTCAAGCCGCCAGAATCAATATTGGCGAAGCACCACCGCGATCGCGAGACACTTTTACTTTTAGCGATCAATTACGACATCAGCTAAATAACTTAGCACTAATAGATGTTGCCGCAGTCGCTCCTTGGGAACGTGTTTTAGATTTACAGTTTGCCCAACGTCCTGGAGAAAAACCTCTATGGCATTTTTATACTGAAATTATGGGCAAATATAGTAACGCCATCTTAACCGATGCCAGTCTAAATATTGTTGCTCCAGCACGTCAAATAAGCTCCAGTCAATCGAGCGTTCGCCCCATCCAGACGGGAGCAAAATACGAACTCCCCCCACCTATTACTAAAACTGCGCCCAGGTTAGAAGAATCTTTTTCTAGTTGGCAAGAGCGAGTTAGTCTTATTCCTGGCAATCTCAAGCAGCAGCTAATTAATTCTTATCGTGGTTTGAGTCCTAAAGTAGCAGCAGAAATAATTAACTCTGCCCAACTATCTACTCAGCAATCTACCGCAGATTTATTGGAACGTGATTGGCAAGAGCTGTTCGACTATTGGCAAAAATGGCTAAAAAGTTTAGCTAATCGAGAATTTATTCCTGGTTGGACTAATGACGGCTATACAGTTCTCGGTTGGCAGAAAACTGAGTCAGTTAAAAATGTTCAAATTTTACTCGATCGCTATTATCGCGAGCAGTTAAACCAACAGCAGTTTCAACAGCTACATCATCAACTAAGTCAAAAACTTAATAGTCTGTTGGAAAAAGCAATTCGCAAAGCCGATACTTTTAGCCAACGCTTGGCGCAGTCGGCAGATGCCGATATTTCTCGCCAACAAGCCGATTTATTAATGGCAAATCTTTACAAATGGCAACCTGGAATGAAGTCAATCGCTCTATCTGACTTTGAAACTGGCGAACCTATTAAGATTAAGCTCAACCCCGAACAAAACGCCGTCACCAACGCTCAATCTCTATATAAACAGCATCAAAAGCTCAAACGTGCTAAGGATGCTGTTAGACCTTTACTGGCAGACACAGAGGCAGAAATTAACTATCTTCAACAGGTAAAAACTGCTTTAGAGCGTTTGGAAAACGACTGGAATGCTAGCGATAATAAACGAAGCAATCGCAGCTTAGAAGATTTACAAGCACTTCAAGAAATTCGTCAAGAACTAGTTCAGCAAAGCTATTTAACTTCCGAACGCCAGGAAGATACTCGCCAAGATAACAAAGACTTTCAACCCTATCGCTACACTACACCATCGGGATTTGAACTGTGGATCGGTCGTAATAATCGTCAAAACGATTGGCTGACTTTCCGCATTGCTAACGAATACGATCTCTGGTTTCATACCCAGGAAATTCCTGGCAGTCATGCCTTACTGCGCTTAGAACCAGGAGCGATTCCAGATGAAAAAGATCTTCAGTTTGCCGCTAATTTTGCAGCTTATTACAGTCAGGCACGTCAGAGCGAGATAGTTCCTGTAGTTTATACTCAGCCCAAACACGTTTACAAGCCTAAAGGTGCCAAACCGGGGATGGCAATCTACAAACAAGAAACAGTTATTTGGGGTCGTCCCCAAACGGTAACTAAAAATTAGTTTGGTAAAATATTTATTCTTGTTCCCAAGTCTGAATTAATTTATTACGCATATTTTCTATTTGCAGATCTCCTTCTGGCAGATCGCTCAAGCGAATATCTATTTCTAAAACATTATTAATTCTAGTTGTTTTCTCCCAGGTTTTTGTTTCCGACCGAGATTGATATTCATAACGAAAAGTCAAAGTCTCAGCGTTGACATCTAAAATTTCTACGTCTTTGACCCAACCTTTACCACTTTGAATATATAGCCAGACATGGGGCTTGCCAATTAGCTCTCTAAGTTTGCTTTCCATAACAATTTCTAATTTCACTCACAGACTACTTTGCTGTGAAACAAACATCTACCTCAAGATAGATTTCTAATTTTTAACATTAATTGTCGACTCTGTAAACATCAGGCAATAAGATTTCAAAACCTTTAAGACCGCAGACATTATTCGAGTACTATCTTATTAGTCGCAATTTTGCATAACCCAAATGAGAGAACTATATCCGCCTATCGAACCTTACAATCAAGGCAAATTAAAAGTTTCTCAACTACACACCATTCATTACGAAGAATCTGGCAATCGTGAAGGCAAGCCTGTAGTTTTTTTACATGGCGGTCCCGGTGGCGGCATTACTTCTATGTACCGTCAATATTTCGATCCGCAAAAGTGGCGTATTGTGATGTTCGACCAAAGAGGTTGCGGACAAAGTACGCCTTATGCAGAATTGCGCGAAAATACTACTTGGGATTTAGTTAGCGATATCGAACAACTGAGACAACACTTAGATATCGAGCGATGGGTAGTATTTGGCGGTAGTTGGGGCAGTACCTTAGCTTTGGCATACAGTCAAACCCATCCCCATAGTTGCAAAGGTTTAATTCTGCGTGGCATATTTATGTTAAGGCGATCGGAAATACGCTGGTTTTATCAAGAAGGAGCGAGTAATATTTATCCCGATGCCTGGCAAGAATATCTCAAGCCAATTCCGCTAGAAGAACGTCACGATTTGTTATCGGCTTTCTATAAAAGATTGACTAGTAAAGATAAAGCTACCCGCTTAGAAGCGGCGCGTGCCTGGGCAATTTGGGAAGCCAGCACCAGTAAATTAATTCCTTCTCAAAAATCGATCGCTCGCTTTGGTATGGCAGAATTTGCCGAAGCTTTTGCTCGTATTGAATGTCATTATTTTGTCAATAAAGGTTTTTTAGAACGAGAAAATCAACTAATAGAAAATGTCGATCGCATTCGTCATTTACCTGGAGTTATCGTTCAGGGAAGATACGACGTTGTTTGTCCGATGATTACCGCCTGGGAACTCCATCAAGTATGGCAAGAAGCCGAATTTACTGTAGTTCCCGATGCAGGACATTCTGTATCCGAACCAGGGATCGTACATGCTTTAATCGCAGCAAGCGATCGCTTTGCCAAATTATAATCCACACAGAACATGGAATTAATTTGATAATTTAATAGTTTTTTTGGGAATCATAACTTCAAAGAGTTAAATTACTATTTTTTTTAGGTATGACTCAAAAGTTAAATCCCGCCCAATTATTATTTGAGTCATCCAGTTCCAACGAAACTGGCTGTCTTCAGTTTAATGGGGAATCTGTATCTTGGAGAGTTTATCTGCAAGCAGGGAAGCTAAAGTATGCTGACTGTTCGATTCAGTTAATGGCTGAATTAAAGTATTACTTACTTCGCCAAGGTTGCAAAGCTGCTGCTGCTGCTTTAAAAGATATGCCCCCTCTGTATCTCAAGACTCAAGCAAAGATGGAGCAAAACTCTTCTGGTCGAAGTCTTTACCAACAGACACTATTATGGCTATTGAAAGAAAAGCATATCGATCGCCTGCAACTTTCTCAACTCTTAGAAGAAATTACTCAAGATTCTCTAGAATTCTGTTTTTGGTTAACTGAAGGAAATTTTAATTGGAATAGAGATGAGTCAAATCCAGCTTGGATTAGAGAACAAATTGGTGAATCTCTATCTTTAGACATAGCAGATTTAATTAACTTTTTAAAGCAAAGACTCACTAAATGGCAAAATTGTGCTTCGAGTTTGCTTTCTCCCCATCAGCGACCCTACATTCTAGATTACCGAGACATTAACAAATCGCCTTCATCGGGAACTTTATCTCAACAGGCACTCAACGAACTCGCACAGATGATGCGGCGTGGCTTGAGCTTTCGCCAACTTTCAATAGTTCTCAATCGCGACGAATTGCACATAGCTCAAATCTTGTCGCCATATATCGAAAAGAAAGTAATTCACTTGCGAAATCCGCAGTCACCTTTGGATAAATTACCCGATATTCCCAGGCTTTTAGCTAAAGAGAAGTTGTCTCAAGCAAGTAAAACTTTCAAAATTGCCTGTATTGATGATAGTCCGACAATTCTTAACGAAATGCAGCGTTTTCTAGAAGAAGACAGATTTGAAGTTACGGCAATTGACGATCCAGTTCAGGCTTCGGCGGTTATTTTCCGACTCGAACCAGATCTAGTTTTAATGGATATTACCATGCCTCGAATCAATGGTTACAAACTCTGTAGCTTATTACGCAGTAGCAATGTTTTTAAAGAAACTCCTATTGTCATGGTAACTGGTAATACAGGCATGATTGACAAAGCTAGAGCCAAAATGGCTGGTGCGACAGATTATTTGACCAAGCCATTTACCCAGGAAGGTTTGATGAATATTGTTAATAAATATCTCCAGCAAATTTAGTTGGATATTTTACTAACTATATTAAGACAATTTTGTTTACCTAACTATTATTAATAATTACAAAGGAAAAATCATGAAAACAATTTTAATCGTAGACGATACTAAATCTGAATTAGATTTGATGGTGCATTATGTTACCCAAGCTGGCTACACCATCATCACCGCTCAGGATGGAGAAGAAGCATTAGAAAAAACCTTTGCCAATAAACCAGATGCCATTATCACCGACTGGATGATGCCCAAAATGGGTGGACTGGATATTTTACGTCAATTAAAGAAAAATCCCGAAACGGCGATAATTCCCGTAGTTGCCTGTACGGCTAAAGACCGCGATGTAGATCGGATGTGGGCAAAAAAACAGGGGGTTAAGGCATACGTTACCAAACCCTGTACTAAAGAGCAATTAATAAGTGCACTTGAAGAGGCAATGGGATAGAGAACTATGTCAACGTCTACACCAGCAGCTAAACTGCAACAGATTTTACCAGAGCTATTTCAAGCCAAGCGGACTTCAGGGGAACCCTATTTGCGTTTTCAACTTACTTCAGAGATAACGGCATTAGTATCAATGAAGAATGTGCAGGAGTCACTATTGGTAGCAGCAGAAAAAATTACGCCGCTGCCTAATATGCCCGAATCATTTATCGGTATAGTTAATTCGCGCAATCATGTTTTTAGCATTATTGACTTGGCACAAATGTTGAAGCTGTCTTCTACTCCTCTTTCCACCAGGCAGTATCACACAATCGTACTGCAAACATGGTCGGCGTTATCACAGCAAACATCTCTTATTGGCATGGCGGTAAATCGCATTCAGGGGATTACTCGCTTTACCGAAGAGCAGCTAGCCTCACCTTTAGAAGACTTTCCAGCTAGCTTAACTCCCTATCTTCATGGATGTGTAGATGAGGGTGAGAAACGTATTTTAGTTTTATCTGCCGAGGAAATTGCCACAGCTTCACCTTTACTCTCATCCCACTCAGTAATTACCTAAACAAAAAACGATTTTTTGTTGATTTACCGTTATTTATTTTCGGTATTCTTATGTCGAGATGGGAGTAACTAAGTAAATCATTTTTATTAGTAACTTCTAAATACACACAACATCCAATTATTAGTTTATTTGCGGTTAAAAAGGTATATTTTCTATGATTGAAAATCAGTATTCCGAAACCAATCCAAACTTAGAGCGAACTTCAGACACAGTAGATACTTCCATAAAACTTGCTAAAAACTTGAAGCGTAATTTAGAAAAATATTTTACTCTTAAAACCAAAGCAACACTATTTGCAATCGCCATTGGAGTAATTCCAATAGCAATAGTAGGATATTTGGCACATAATGTCACCAATCGTTCGCTATCGGAACAAATTAATCAAGAACAGTTAGAAAAAACCGAATTAGCTGCCGACAGCGTTACGAGGTTTTTAGAAGATCGCATTCGTGAAGTTGATAGTTTAACTAAAAATCCGCTATTTATCGATTCCAAACTTAGACAAGCAGCTACCCTCGAAGAAAAAACCGCAGTTTTAGACAGCTTTGCTAATGAATTAAAATACTACAACAGTATTTTGTTTTTTGACCTCAAGGGCGATCTTTTATTTCAAGCCAGTATAGAAGAACCATATACAGGAAATTATGGCGGTAATGCCTATTTTCAAGAAGCGATCGCAACTAAATCTATTACTATTAATGGTCCTGGTATTTCTTCGAGTTCGGGACAGCTACGGGTAGAATTTGCCGCACCAGTTCAAGACCGAGAAACAGGAGAATTAGTAGGAGTTATCAGAGCTAAAGTTCCTGGTAATTATATTAATAGCCTTTTTGAAGTCTATGAGAAAAAAAACGAACATTGGAGTCTTATTAATGCAGAAGGAACTATTTTTGCTGGGGATAGAGAAGAACTTTTAAATCAGGAAATTGCTACTCGCTTTCCAGAAATCCAAAAATTTCATGAAGAAAGAGAAGTTGGCACAACAACCACTGTCTATCAAGCTATCACAGAGTCAGAACCGATTAGTGAAACTGATATACACGAACACGACAATGACATTGGTAAAAAACAACTAGTAAGTTATGTGCCAGCAGAAAGTCCAGAGCGTTTCCCCAACCTTCACATTGGAACGATAATTGCCAAACATGAAGATATTGCACTAGCTTCCATAAAACAATTAGATAGGACTTTATTTTTAGGATCGGCTATAGCAGCAATTTTAGTGGCGGCAATCGCAGCATATATAGCCAATCGCGCCACAGTTCCCATAGTCAATGCTGTTACAGCAGTTAAAAAAATTGGTAGTGGAGAACTCGATACTCGTCTTGCAGTGACTACACAAGACGAACTAGGAGAATTGAACGCCAATATTAACTTAATGACCGAACAAATTCAAAACTCATTAAAACAGCAACAAGCACTAACCGACGAGCAGCGTCAAGAACGCGAACGTCTGGAACGAGAAATTTTTGTGATGCTCGATGAAGTTAGCGGCGCAATGGAAGGGGATTTAACCGTTAGAGCCAGTTTGACCTCTATGGAAATGAGTACGGTTGCCGATTTATTTAATGCCATTATCGATAGTTTGCAGGAAATTGCGATCGCAGCTAAGCAGTCTACTGGTCAGGTTGGTTCGGCTTTAAAAGAAAATGAAGAGTCAATTCGGCGGTTAGCCGAACAAGCGATCGCCGAAGCCGAAGAAACTCGCGATACGCTTAAATCTGTTGCCGCAATGTCTCAGTCGATTCAGGCAGTAGCAGAAAATGCCAACCAGGCAGAATCGATTGTTAACGATACATACAATACGGTAGTTAACAGCACCAGCAGTATGGACTCTACAGTAGACAGTATTCTGGCACTGCGGACTATTGTGGCTGAAACAGCAAAAAAAATGAAGCGTTTGGGGGAATCTTCCCAAAAAATCTCTCAAGCTGTCTCGTTTATTGAAGAAATCGCTCTAAGAACTAACGTACTTTCAATTAACGCTACTGTAGAAGCCGGACGTGCGGGCGAGTACGGAGAAGGATTTACCATCGTTGCCGAACAGGTAGGTGCATTATCAGAACAGTGCGCCGCAGCAACTAAAGAAATTGCCAGTATTGTGGCAACAATTCAGGCAGAAACACAAGATGTCAACCAGGCGATGGAATCGGGTACGGCACAGGTAGTAGAAACTACGCGCTTAGTAGAATCAACCAAACAGAGCTTAAATCTGGTACTAGAAAAATCTCAGGCAATTAACCAGTTGATGGGTTCTATCTCTCAAACCACCGTGTCTCAGGCAGATACTTCCCAAAGTATAACAAGCCTAATGCAAAAAATTGCTCGCTTATCTAGCACTACATCCAAATCTTCTCAGGAAGTAGCAGAATCAATTGCTGCAACCGCTCTGGTAGCCCAAAAGCTAGAGTCTACTGTAGCTCAGTTTAAAGTAGCCGAATTTACTCAAGCTATCGATCGCTCATCTCAATCAATTTCAGGTTAATCGCATTACTGCCTGACTTCTACTGCAATGTTGGGCGATCGCTAATAACTATAATAAATGACCTAACTTAAGATTTATGAAAAAACCATTATTTAAAACTTTACAATTTCGCCTACCTTTTTTAGTGTTACTGGGAGTTATTCCCACAACCATAATCGCGATCGCTTTTACTAGTTCTAATGCTACTAAAATCATTCGGCAAGACACTAAAGAACGTCTGGCATTAAAAGCACAATCTCTCGATGATAACGTCTCTAGATGGACGCAGATGAATGTTCTGGCTCTAAAAAATCTGGCACTACAACCAGGTATTCGTAGCCTCGATCCCCAACAACAAACAGCGGTTTTAGAAACGATTCCCGATACCTACGAATATATTTATTTGGCTCATACTACCGATCTTACAGGTCTAAATATAGGTCGTAGCGATGGCAAACCTGCCAATAATTATCCAGATCGTCTTTGGTTAAAAGAGGTCAAAGCAGGTAACAAAATGTTTTTGCAGACTTTAATTGGGAAAACTAGCCAGAAACCAACTCTGTGTCTGGCTGCTCCCATTGAAAAACAGACAATTTTATCGGGTGTAGCCGTTATCTGTAGTGTATTAGAAGAGTTAACCAAACAAGTTGGTGCGATTGAGTTTGGTAATACTGGCTATGGTTTTGTGGTTGACGAACAAGGTCGTATTTTAGGGCATCCTAACAGCGAACTAACTTCTGGTGATGAACTAACAGACTATAGTAACTATCCTCCCGTAGCCAATTTATTAGCTGGCAACGAAGGTTACTTTACCTTTAGCGATGAATCAGGAACAGAATGGCTATCTCATGGCACACGCTTGGATAATGGTTGGGGAGTATTTGTTCTCCAGCAGAAATCAGAAGCTTTTTACAAGGCAAGACAGTTTCAACAAGTGGCAACGGCGAGTGCTGTTTTAGCCATATTAGCGGTAGGCATTATAACCTGGCTACTCGCTAGTCGTTTGACCAAACCGATTGGTGAAATTACAAAAGCAGCCACTAGTTTGGCAGAAGGCAATTTAGACCAAACGGTCGATATCGATCGCGAAGATGAAATCGGAACTTTGGCTGATTCTTTTAATAAGATGGCACATCAGTTAAGAGAATCTATTAGCAGTATAGAAACTAAAGCCGAAGAACAACGCCAGCAAAGAGAACGGCTAGAAACAGAAATTGCCAAACTTTTAGAAGATGTTAGCGACGCAACAGCAGGCGATTTAACCGTCAGAGCCAGTTTATCTTCGTTAGAACTCGGTACGGTTGCCGATTTGTTTAATGCCATTATTGATAATTTACAAGATATTGCCATCGAAGCCAAGCAGTCCTCTGGTCAAGTAGGTTCGGCTTTAAAACAAAACGAAGAAGCAATTCGACACTTAGCCGAACAAGCGATCGCAGAGGCACAAGAAACTCGCGATACCTTGATTTCCGTCGAACAGATGTCCCAATCGATTCAGGCAGTAGCGGCAAATGCCAATCAGGCGGAACAGATTGTTAACGATACCTACGATACGGTTGTCAATAGCACTAATAGTATGGACTCGACGGCGAACAGTATTCTCGCGCTGCGGAATATCGTCAGTGATACAGCAAAAAAAATGAAGCGTTTGGGTGACTCTTCAGAACAAATTTCGCGAGCCGTTTCTTTTATTGAAGAAATTGCTCTAAAAACCAACGTACTTTCAATTAATGCCAGTGTAGAGGCAGATCGGGTAGGAGAATACGGACGGGGATTTACGATTATTGCCCAACAGGTCGGTGCGTTAGCAGAGCAATGTACTACAGCAACTAAGGAAATTGCTGGCATTGTGGCAACAATTCAGGCAGAAACCAAAGAAGTCAACCAGGCTATGGAATCTGGTACGGCACAGGTAACAGAAACTACGCGCTTAGTAGAATCTACCAAACAAAGTTTGAACCTGGTACTAGAAAAGTCACAGGCAATCAACCAGTTAATGGGTTCGATTTCTCAAACCACCGTATCTCAGGCAAACACTTCGCAAAATGTGACTAGCTTAATGCAGAAAATTGCTCGTTTATCGGAAATGACCTCTCAATCTTCTAAGGAAGTAGCCCAATCAATTGTCGAAACAACTCAAGTAGCTCAAAAGCTAGAGACGGCAGTAGCTCAGTTTAAAGTAGCCGAAGTATCTTGAGTAATCTAAAAACATTACTACCTCACATCAATTCAATAGAGCAATTTACCACCTTCAAGCAACATGGATACAGAACTACAAATCCGACTTAATTTTCTTGACGAAGCCGAAGAATACTTCGATCGCATCGAAACTAATCTGCTCGGACTAACTAACTCGCTGATAGATCCGCAACAGGTAGATCTAATGCTGCGAGCGGCTCACTCTGTCAAAGGAGGAGCGGGAATGATGCAGTTTCCCATATTAAGTAGAGTAGCTCATCGTTTGGAAGATTTTTTTAAAATCTTACGAGTTCGCTATGGTGGTAGCTCGATAAGTATTGAAGTAGAAAATTTACTCTTACAGGGAGTAGACTGTTTGCGGCAAGTCAGCGACTTGCTGCGTCAGGGAGTAACTCTTAAAGATTTCTGGTTTGATGAGAATGCCGAGCCAATTTTCGCTCGCTTACGCCAGCACTTAGGAGAATTAGAAACTGCTGACGAAGATGCTCTGATGGCGCAAGATGAAGATGTCGATCCCGCTCTCTTGATGTTTGAAGAAGGGGTAGATGCCATTTTAGAGCGATTTGAAACCCGCTTTGGTGAGTTTAATCTAGCCGAACTAGCTAGCGAGTTGGCTACCACCGCTAAAGAATTGGTAGCATTCGGTCAAATGGCAAATCTACAGCCGTTTGTCGAACTCTGTCAGTCGATCGAACAACAGGCGCAAAGCATCTCGTCTACGCAGATTGAATCGCTAGCAGAACAGGCTCTAACTACCTGGAAGAGATCGCACGCTTTAGTCATGCGAGGTCGGGTAGAAGTCTTGCCGACTCAGTTGGAAGGAGAAATACCTCCTGCTGACTTAGTAGAAGAAAGCGATGTTTTTTCGGCATTAGATGAATTTGAAACCTTAGATTTTGCAGCAGTTAGTTCCGAGTTAGCCAATTTCAATGGTGATGAATCTACAACAGATTTTGACTTGCTGACAGATGATGCTTTAGAACTGGAAAATATGTCCGCACTCCAGGCTGAATTTGATGTAGACGTACCAGAACAATCTCCCGTCGAAAGCGAGCCACAGAAGCAGCCAGAAACTGAGATTGCCAAGCCTCTGACTGTGGAAATGAATTCGGCAACTGAGTCTAATGATTTAGCTGCTACTTCTCAACCCCAACCAGTAGCTCCAGCGGTTGGCAAGATGGTTAGAGTGCCTTTAGAACAGCTAAGACAATTCAATAATCTGTTTGAAAAGCTAGTTTTAGAGCGCAATACAATTAATTTGCGCCTCAAGCAGCTTCAAACTATGACTGTCTTAATGAACAAACGGATGCAGCAAATAGAGCAGTCTAATACCCAACTCAAACAATGGTACGATCGCGCTTCAATTGAAGGAGTTTTAAGTTCTAGAGAGTCACTACCAGCTTCAGCTATGGTTTCTGGCGACCGCAGTACTACTCTAGCAACGGGTAAAGAAGAATTTGATGTTTTAGAAATGGATCGCTACAGCGATCTTCACCTTATCTGTCAAGAACAAATTGAAACTATCGTTCAGCTTCAAGAGGTAACAACAGATATCGATTTTGGTTTGCAGGAGTTGACTCAAGCAGCACGCAATCTCGATCGCACCACACGATCTTTGCAAAGTAACGTCACCAGAACCCAAATGTTACCTTTTGCCGAGGTCGTCAAGCGGTTTCCCAGGCTGGTGCGCGATCTTAATTTTCAGTTTGGCAAACAGGTCAATCTAACAATTTTGGGCGAAAATACTCTTATCGACCGTTCGGTTTTAGAAACTCTCAGCGATCCGTTAATGCATCTGTTACGTAATGCCTTCGATCACGGCATTGAAGATTCTCAAACTAGAATTGCCGCAGGTAAGCCAGCAGAGGGAAGCATTACCTTACAGGCAGTCGCTCGCGGTACCGAAACAGTTATTACTCTATCAGACGACGGTGGTGGTATTTCTGTAGCTAAGATTGGCGATCGCTTGCGTTCTTTAGGAATTTCTCAAGACCATATCGACCAATTGTCTCAAGAGCAAATCCTCGACTTTATTTTCGAGCCTGGATTTAGTACCGCCAAACAAGTTACCGAACTTTCTGGTCGGGGAGTCGGTATGGACGTAGTTCGCAACAATCTCAAAGAAATACAAGGCAATATACGAGTACAAACTCAGCCAGGACTAGGCTCTACTTTTACCCTGCGAATTCCTTTTACTCTCTCTATCTTACGTGTTGCGATCGTCGAACAGTCTGGAATTATTTTTGCTCTACCAGTCAATAGCGTGCGCGAAATTATGCAGCTTCGATCGGGACAATTAAAAGCTACAGAAGAAGGTAAAGAGCAGTTGCTGTGGCAAGAGCAAAACATCGATCTAGTTCGTCTGGAAAATAGTTTGACTTTTCGTAGACCGAGCAAAAATTTTAGACTTTTAGATAATCCCATAATCGAACATCCGATGGCTCTAATAGTTGGAGACGAAACTAAATTTGTCGCGCTTCATATCGATAGATTCTGGGGCGAACGCGATGCCACAACTAGACCTATTGAAAGTCCCGTCCCTCTACCTTCTGGATTTGTCAGCTCGATGATTTTGGGAGATGGTCGCGTTATTCCCGTTGTCGATCCTGTGGTTTTAGCAGAAGAAAGTTTAAATAGGGCTAGTCAAGAAACTGAAGTAGACAACAATCTAGCAGAACGAGACTTACCTCCTGCATCGCAGATTGAAAACCAAACTATTCTAATCATTGATGACTCAGTCAATGTTCGTCGCTATTTAGCACTAACTTTAGAGAAAGCAGGATATGAAGTCGAACAGGCAAAAGATGGTCGCGAAGCTGTAGATAAACTGCTTGGTGGGCTTAAGGTTCGAGCCGCAATCTGCGATATTGAAATGCCCAGACTCGATGGATATGGAGTTCTAGAAGAAATCAAGGGTAGAAAAGAGTTTCAAGATCTTCCTATAGCTATGCTTACCTCTCGCAGTAATGACAAACATCGCAAGTTGGCTATGAATCTCGGTGCGTCAGCATATTTTTCTAAACCCTATAATGAGCGGGAGTTGCTACAAAAATTAGCCGAACTCATAAAAGCTTAATGGCAACTATGTTAAAAATCGTGCCGCAGACAGTTACCAATCGCTGCTTTTGTCAAGTAAGGTTAATTCGTAAACTTTACATGAGGTAAATATGATGGATTTAGACTCAATCGACATCTCTTTAGACAGTAGCGATCCGCAACAGAAAATGAAAGCTATTAGAGGGTTAAACAATTACGATCCTGAAGTAGCAGTTCCTCGTTTGAAAGCCAATATAAGAGATCGAGAGTTTTTAGTACGCTCTTTTATTGCTATGGGACTGGGCAAACAACAAAGTGCCGAGTCGTTTGCCACGCTATTGGAAATGATGAAATTTGACAGCGATCCTAACGTTCGCGCCGAAGCTGCTAATTCTTTATCTCTATTTGGTAGCGTTGCCGTTTCCCATTTGGCATTAATGTTCGAGCAAGACGCTCATTGGTTGGTACGTCGGAGTATTATTGCTGCACTCTCAGAGTTACACTGTACCGATGAATTTTTTGAAGTATGCGTTTTGGGTTTACAAGGTGAAGACCAAAGTGTAATTGAATCTTGTATCTACTGTTTGGGAAGTTTTGCCGATACTGCTAAAGAAACAGCGGCTATAGAAAAACTATTGCTTCTAACCGATGATGAGTATTGGCGAACTCGAATGCAGGCGGCAAGAGCGTTAGGCAAATTTAATAACGAGCGGGCGATCGCAGCTTTAAACAAACTTAAAGAAGATTTAGATCATCGCGTAGTTGGAGCAGTATTAGAATCTACTGTTTGAGCGATATCAAAATTTGCTATTTAAAAAAGATTTAGATAGACAATTTTCTAGTAACTTTCAGCATAAAGATAAGTTTTTGATAAAATCTTAGAGAAAGATTAAAAATATTAACATATCTTTAAATGAAATTATTAGTAGTTGGTGCAACTGGCACGTTGGGCAGACAAATAGTTCGTGAAGCCTTAGATAGCGATTATGAGGTGCGTTGTTTGGTACGTAACTTTAATAAAGGGACGTTTTTAAAAGAATGGGGCGCAGAATTAATTGAAGGAGATTTATGCCAACCAGAAACGCTGACCCCCGCCTTACAAGGAGTAGAGGCTATCATTGATGCTGCCACCGCTAGAATTACTGATAATCTTGGTGCTAAAGAAGTTGATTGGTTGGGTAAAGTCAATCTCATTCAAGCAGCCCAAGCAGCCCAAGTCGAGCGGTATGTATTTTTTTCAATTCTCGATTGCGAACAACATCCACAAGTGCCGTTGATGGACATCAAACACTGTACGGAATTATTTTTGGCAGAATCAGGGGTGAATTATACCATTCTCAAACCTTGCGGCTTTATGCAGGGCTTAATTTCTCAATATGCTATTCCTATATTAGAAAATCAGGTAGTTTGGGTAACAGGAGAAAGTACCCCTATCGCCTACATGAATACTCAAGATATTGCTAAGTTTGCTATTCGGGCTTTGGAAGTGCCAGAAACGGCAAATCAAACTTTTCCAGTAGTCGGCTCGAAAGCCTGGGGAGCTTATGAAATAGTTGGTCTTTGTGAAAAACTATCGGGAGAAAATGCCAAAATATCCCGTGTATCAATTAATGTATTGAGTTTATTACGTCGCATCAGCCGTTTTTTTCAGTGGGGACAAAATACCGCCAATCGCCTTGCTTTTGCTGAAGTATTAGCTAGTGGTAAGCCTTTAGATGCTTCTATGGAAGAAACTTATCAAACCTTTGGCATCGATCCTCAAGAAATGACTACTCTGGAAGAATATTTACAGGAGTATTTCAGTCGCATCATGAAAAAACTTAAAGAAATCGATTATGAAAAAAACAAAGGCAAGAAGAAAAAAGGAACTAAACCCTATCGCAACCAGTTTTAACCGTCTAAATTGACGTGTATTTTTTAAGCCGTCAATTCTTGCAGGATGCGATTGACTTCGTCAAGTGCTAAAATGGGGTTTTTCTGGCTGTAGTCGGCAATCGCTCCTTCAATCGCTTCTAGTTCTTTATGCAAATTATCTAATATATTTTGTAAGGGTTGCAAATTTTCTTGACCGAACTCACTCTTAAATTTAAGTGCAGTAAGCTCTATACTTAACTGTCGATCTTTATCTTGCTGCTGCTGTAATTCTGTCTTTAGTTGTGCCTGACGTTCGGTTTTTTCAGTAATTTCTGCCTCTAGCCGCTCAATGTTTTGTGCGATTGTGGTAATTTCTCGTTCTAACTGTTCTTGCTGCTCTGCCAAAGTTTGCTGCTGCTGCTGTAAACTTTGTACGATTGGTTCTAAGTCAACTCCTTGTGATTCGGCTTCTAAATCGATAATTCCCTGACGGCGTTTGAGAATTCGTATATGCTGTAGCAAAATCTCATATCTTTCTTTTAACGAGCGACGCTGTCCGACCAAAGTTTGATTTAACATTTTTTGAGCTTCTTTTTCATCAGCCAACTCTTGTTCCAGTGTCAGACGCTCGAATTCATTCACCTCGGAAATCTTTGCTTCCAACTCTTCAACTGCTTTACACTGCCAACTTAGTTCTTCTTCTTGATCGTTAACAAAACGTGCGACTCTATCTAAGTCTTTTTGCAGTTCCCCAACAGTTTTTTCCAAATCTGGTAGAGGCATATTTTCTAAAGCTTTTAAATCTAGTTTTTGCCCCTCTCGACCTGATGATTTAACTCTAGAATCATCTAGTGCTTCTAGCACGGTAGCATAAGTTTGTCTCTGAGAATTTAAAAACTCACTCAACTCTTGTTTTACTGCTAGAGATTTTTGTTCCGATCGAAGTTGTCGCTCGGTTTCGGCAAGGGATTCAGTTAGTAATTGTAAATCTTGCTGACTGTGTTCGAGCCGAGCTTTGCATTCCGATAGTTCTCGCTCTTTTTCTCGTACATCTTGCAAATACTGTTCTAGTTTTTGCCAATTAGGATTGACGGCTCCTTGTTGGGTATTAACTGCTTCAAAAACTAAATGAAGCTTGTCTTTAATCAGATTATTAGAATCTAACGCAGAAGATAGAGTTTGTAGTTGTTCTCGAATTTGTGTTGCTTGAGCTTCATCAAGAACTTTGGACTCTTGAAGCTGCTGTTCTAGATCTTCCTGCTGTCCTTTGAGTTGCGCCCAAGCTCCTGCTAGTTCTTGGCTTTTAGTTTCAAATTCAGCTTTAATTTTTTCCACTTCTGCTTGTGCGTGCGCAATTTCTTGACGCTGCTGTTCTAGACGCTCGGACTCTTCTTCTATTTGTTCTAGCTGTTCGAGACGTGCTTCCATTTCAATCTCTCTTCTACTAAGCTCTTCACTTTGAATTGTTAGAGATTCTTTCCACTGTTCGATTTCTTGTTCTTGATTTTTGGTTTTTTCAATAAGCCGAGTAAATCCTTGTAAAATACCAATAATTTTTTGAGAAGCTGATTCGGGATTACTCTGAAGCTGGCGATTTACCCCTAAATCGATGGTTACTAAAGCACCATTACCAAAATCATAAGATTCTTCTAATTCAACTGTCTCATTGCCATTAATAATGCTCCAAGTTTGGTCATTACGCTGACAAGCCAGGAGTTTGAGCTTTGTTTCTTTGCCGCTCATAAAGCCTTTACTTTGCTTTTGTATTTCTGCCAAATATAGCACTCTGGTTTCCTCTTTAGATTTTTGGCGTTAATAACTAATAAAATTTAATTTTTCAGTTAGCGATCGCTCTAACTCGGGGCGCGAGTTTCGAGAGGACAAAAAGATATTTATTAGATGAAATTGCCTTTAAGTATTAAATTTTAAATCGCGAACTTTTTGTTAATTTCTTATTAAGAATTACAGTTGTTTTAGGACATTTTAGCGATCCTATGTCTATAAGTATATTTTTATATGTATAGCATAACCATCATTGAAACAGGTTGCCAAGGTCTTTGTGCTAATTTAGTTAACTCTATTTTTTAAATATTTCAGTCACTGCTTACTCCGCCGTAAAACGGTAAAGTAATCGGTGACCTTGGGATAAATCTATGCTCAAAACAATTTACTTACGTGTCCGCTTAAAAAGCAATACACAAACACATTTTAGTGCGCTCGGGTAGCGTCGAGTAGTTATAATCACCAAATTTAAAAACCCAAGAATAAAAACACTCCGTAAATACCGCAGTGTTTATTAAGTTTTTTTTAGTTAGACTCGACTAATAGACAATTACAGCAAGCTCTATTGACCTAAAATAAAGTAATTTGTGACTTGTAATAGTAACTGTTTAAATAGACCGAGAAAGTTACTATTACAAAGCCAAGTAATATTACTACAATCTGCTCGACGCTTTTTAAAGCTATAGCTACTATAAAACTATATTGTTTAAATAAATGACTGTGTGGCGGTTGCTAAAAAAGTAGAGTATATTCTGAAGCGAAGAGTTTACTAAATTTACTATTAGATCGATTTTGTTTGAGTTTGGGGAATAATTACAATCAAGCTATGTTTGGTTGTTTCCAGACCACAGCCACAAAATTAGATAGTAGAACAGTAATTCGCCTTTTTAAAGCGATGCTTGCGTTCACTTCGTCAATATAGCCTGTAGTGTTTTGCCAAACTTTTGCTATATCATTTACTCAAAATCTGCGATCGGTTTTATTTACAAATCATCTCAGCGTAAACAAATTCAAAATTTGGCTATAGTTACTTAGCAAATCTAAAGGGAGTAAGAATGATAAAACGTTTAAACTAATGCTACTTAGACCCCATCTACATATAAAACCGTAGTTTTTGAAGAGGAAATGAAGCAAGTCAAACAGCAGAATATAATTGCTACTTGCTACTTACAAGCAATTAACTTAAAAATTTTTGAGGCTTCTTCAGGAATCTAAACCGTCTGTCTGATTTTAAACTGGATGCGGTTTAGCCCAATAGCATTCTCAAAAGCTAAAACAGAACTATGCGATCGAATTTGACACGAGCGTCTAAATTTATAGCCGCTTCAAAACAATAATTGATTATTTTCATTTTTTAGCTGTTTGAGATTGAAGCGAGCGAAAAGAAAGTAACTTTAAATAAAATTAAGTATGAAGTATATAGTAAAAATGATAGTTGACTTCAAAGTAGATAGTAGACTAAAGAGCAAATTTTAAATTCAAGTAAGAATTCTGGCAATTAGCGAGTTATGAGCAAAGTTCTAGTCGTGGAAGACAGTTTGGCACAAAGACAGATGATTTCAGATCTGCTTAAAGGTAGCGGACTCAATGTTACCGTTGCCTGCGATGGAGTAGAAGCATTGGAATATTTAGAAAAATTTAATCCTGACATTGTAGTAATGGATATTGTTATGCCTAGAATGAACGGTTACGAACTTTGTCGCCGTCTCAAATCAGATCCTAAAACTCAGAAAGTTCCCATTGTCATGTGTTCTTCTAAAGGGGAAGAATTCGATCGCTACTGGGGAATGAAGCAAGGAGCTGATGCTTATATTGCCAAGCCATTTCAGCCAGTAGAGCTGATTGGTACCGTCAAACAGCTTTTAAGGACATAAATACAACGAGCGCAATAATTTTGGAGCCATTCATTTATGGTAGATAGTCTAGATCTTTCTTTAGAAATAAAACCGCTAGAAAACCCCGAAGGCGAACTTCATCTGAGATTTTTTTTACCATCTGGAGTAGAGTTTGCTTTACCGGCAACTAGTATTGCTGAAGTTTTGCAACAAACTCCAGATTCGATCGCTCCTATTCCCAATGCTTCGCCTATATTACTAGGAGCGATAAATCTTAGAGGAAAAGTTGTCTGGGTGGCAGATTTAGGGCAATTTTTGGGTGATAGTGGAGAATTAAATACTGACAGACCTACTATTCCCGTAATTGCTGTCGAATATCAAAATTTGGTATTGGGGTTGGCAATCGAAAAAATTGGCGATATGGATTGGTTGGATGTAGAAAAACTACAAATGTATAGCAGTCCTCCAGAAAATATGGCTCCTTTTATATCGGCTCAATGGCAAGTAGATCGAGAAAGCGATCGAGTTTTAAATTTATTAGAAACGTCAGAAATATTTCAAGCATCCAGGTGGGCAACTCGAGCAATGGCAATATAACTTTTTTATTTTATAGTTAATACCTAAATTAAACGAATTATAGTAATTCTTACATAAACTACTCGCCATTAAGACTTGAAGCTCACCGCAGGAACTTAGCACCAACAAAAAACCTAAATCAACTCGGTAAGAAGCATATGGCATCAGGAACTAATTATTCACAAATTTACGAACAAGCAGAACAAGCCTATACAGGAGGGGATTTTACCCATGCGGCAGAAATAATCGATCGCCTGGCTGATGAATTTCCCGAAGATCCTAATGTTTTGTTGCTTCGAGGTCATATTTACTGCTATGGCTTTCAAGATTACAATACTGCACGACAACTGTATCGCGAGGTTCTGGAATTAACTCAAGAACGGGATCTACTAGATATTGCTTATGGAGGTCTTGAAGAAGCAGAGCGATTACAGGAAGAATTGTCCAAAACGGAAGTAGCGTTCGATGAATATAATTTCGATCTAGAAGCTGAAGGTTCGGCAGAAGATGATTTTGCCGACGCAGCAACGAATTTGGAATTTGACGAGTCTATTTCCGAGTCGAGCGATGCTCGGTCGGATTTTGATTCTTTTTCCCTGCCAAACTCAGAAGAACTAGAATTATCTGAGGAAGAGCCAGATACTTTTGCCGATTTTAACTCATCAACGGAAATAGCTAAAGAACCGTCACGTTTAGATGATGCTGATTCGGCTTTTGAGGCAGAATCAGAGGCGGAATATTCAGCAGATAACTTTACCTTGGGCGGCGATGAAGTATTTGGCAATTTCGGCGATCGAGAAAAAGAAATAGATGAAACAGAAGCTCTTGCTGTAAATAGTAGCGAATTTGATACGGGAGATCTGGATGAACGAGCCAAATCAAACTCTCAAGACGAACTGGAATTTGATGAAATTGATAGTAGTTTTTTCGATTTAGAAGAGCTAGAACAAGGACTACCCGATACAGGATTGTTTAACGTTAGTGATGATGTCTCCAGTAGCGAGTCAGTAAACTCCGCTATTGCGACACCATCTGAAATAGAGCATGTGAGTCCCAGTGAGGTAGTTGCAGAAAGTAGTATTGACACCAATAGCTCTAATTCATCGATAGATTTAGAACCTCAAGTCGATGTCAAACAGGGACTTTTAGCTGGTTTTGCCAACGCTTCAATACAAAAGAAACAGTTAATTCTGGCTGGAGTGACAGGAGTTGTAACCACAGTTGCCGTATTGGGAATTAGTTTAATTGGTAACGATGTATCTAATACGGAAAGTGAAAATACTTTTGCTTCAAGGACTAGGAATAGCGTTTTGATGTCTTTAGTTGCGGGAGTTGTTAGCTGTGGAACTGCTGCCGTTGTGGGTAGCGTTACAGCAAAACAGGTTAACCAAGCCAGCCAAAATTTACAATCTCAGTTTGAAGATGTCTATCGCGGCAATCTCAATGCCAAAGCAACCGTATATGCAACGGATGAATTGGGTAAGTTGGCTAGTGGCTTCAATCGTATGACGAGAGTGATCTTAACTACCACACAAGAAGCCCAGAGAAGGGCTGAAGAAACCGAACAGGCAAAAGAAGACTTACAGCGTCAGGTAATTCGTCTGCTAGACGACGTAGAAGGCGCAGCAAGAGGAGATTTGACCGTACAAGCTACAGTAACTGCTGACGTATTAGGAGCGGTAGCCGATGCTTTTAACTTAACCATTCAGAGTCTGCGAGAAATTGTCCGACAGGTAAAAGAAGCAGCAGAACAGGTAAACCAGAGTTCTACCGATAGCGAACTGTTTGCTCGCAATCAATCTAGTGAAGCTCTACGAATGGCAGAAGAGTTGGCAGTGACCCTTAACTCGGTAAAAATGATGACCGAATCATTCGAGCGGGTAGCTGATAATGCTCGCGAAGCCGAAGAAGTTGCTCGTTCTTCGTCGGTCACGGCACTTAAAGGTGGTAAAGCAGTAGAACGTACCGTAGCGGGAATTTTTCAGATTAGAGAAACGGTATCGGAAACCGCACGTAAAGTAAAAAGATTAGCCGAAGCTTCACAGGAAATTTCTAAAATTGTCCTGTTAATTTCACAAATTGCCGAAAGAACCAACCAGTTAGCTCTTAATGCTTCGATTCAGGCAGCTAAAGCTGGTGAAGCAGGTCGCGGTTTTGCAGTAGTTGCCGACGAGGTCAGACAGTTAGCCGATAGATCTGGTAAATCGTTAAAAGAAATCGAACAAATCGTATTACAAATTCAGAGTGAGACGGGTTCGGTAATGACAGCGATGGAAGAAGGGATTCAAGAGGTAATCGACGTTACCGATAGAGCAGATCAGGCTAAAACCGCGCTAGAAGATATTATTCAGGTATCCAATCGTATTGACACCTTGGTGCGTTCGATTACGGCAGATACAGTCGAACAACGTGAGAATTCACGCGCTGTGGCGCAGGTAATGCAGTCGGTAGAGTTAACCGCTCAAGCTACCTCTCAAGAGTCGCAACGAGTTGCTGGCGCGCTTCAAAGTCTAGTAGGAATTGCCCGTAGCTTATTATCTTCTGTAGAACGTTTCCGCATTGACAAAAGTGAAGAGTAATTTGCCAAATAATAAATTTTATTTGGCAAATAGCTAAAGCGATCGCCGCAACTAATTCTTACGGCGACTGAAATTGGTATAATCTCCTAGAAAATTCAGAAGTTCTCAGGCGAAAGTTTGAGCGATCCTCAAAGTCAGCTAGAAAAATGTCTCAGCACACTTTCTCGTCAGTAATCTTTGAGTTAATCTTCCTGAATTAACTCAATCTTTCTAGGGAGACTAATGGCTAGTAAAACAACTTCTAAAAGCGGAATTCAAGTTTGGTTTCGACGTTTAATCGCGGCAGTTTTTTTAGCAGGACAGGTAGCAGTTCATTTATTAAAAGCTAAAGGCAATCCCCGCAATATTCGCGAGCAAATGGCAGTAGTCGGTCCCGATTCGTTAGCGATCGCTTTAATTACCGCAGCTTTTGTCGGTATGGTATTTACCATTCAAGTAGCAAGAGAATTTCTCAACTTTGGCGCGGGGCAGGCAGTAGGAGGAGTTTTAGCACTTGCTCTAACTAGAGAGTTGGCTCCCGTGCTGACGGCAGTAGTAATTGCTGGTAGGGTAGGTTCGGCTTTTGCTGCCGAGATTGGCACGATGCAGGTAACAGAACAAATTGATGCTCTTTACGTGCTAAAAACCGACCCCATAGATTATTTAGTTATTCCTCGCGTGATTGCCTGTGCTTCAATGCTGCCAATTTTAACTATTATTTCTTTAGTTACGGGATTATTTGGCGGATTGATTATTGCTACAACCCTTTACGATATTTCTCAGGCGACATTTTTAGAATCGATTCGTAGCTTTTTACAGTTTTGGGATTTGTGCAGTGCTTTAATTAAATCGGTAATTTTTGGAGCTTTAGTAGCAACTATTGGCTGTAGCTGGGGATTGACCACTACGGGAGGAGCAAAAGGAGTTGGGGAGTCTACTACTACAGCTGTAGTTACAGCCTTGATCGCTATTTTTATTTTTAATTTCTTTTTGTCTTGGTTGATGTTTCAAGGTCCTGGTCGAGACTTAATCAATTAATAGCGATTAGTCTTAAGATAAGAGAACGAGTAAAAAAACAGCGACTGGCATTAAAAGAGCAGTTTGTATGGCAATTCCTACCAAAACTAATTCTCAACAATACATCGAACTACCTCCAAGCTATAAAATACCTTGGTTTTTAATTATCGTAGCGATTCCCTTGTGCTGGTTGAGTTTCTGGCTGGGTGGAATAGTTGCTTTATTCGGTTTGTTTCTAATGTTGCAAACTAAAACTATTCGACTGCAATTTAGCGATAAGGCTTTGGATGTCTATCGTTCCCAACGTAAAATTCGCACTTTTCCCTACAGTGAATGGCTAAACTGGCAGATTTTTTGGCAGCCAGTTCCAATCTTATTTTATTTTCGCGAGATAAATAGTATTCATTTTTTGCCCATAATTTTCGATCCTCAAACTCTCAAAGACTGCCTGGAAAAACATTGCCCTGCAAAATCATAGTTATCAAACAGATATTGTTCTTACTCTAGTTGTAAATTCTTAACAATGAATTCTGAATTTTCTTCTATTCCCGAATCAGATAATAATGAAGCCAATGAGCCAACTGAAAACATAACTAAATCGACAGAAAATCCTGCCGAACCGCTTCCCGATATTTGGCTGGACGAACCAGAAACTTCTATTGAAACCGAATATCAATCTGAAGCAGACTTAGTTGCAGCTAATGAAGACACTGCAGCAGAAGCCAGAGAAGAACAACCTTCCGAAGTTACGGAAATTGAGTCTAGCGAACAGTTTACTTTGGCAATAGATGAAGCTGAAGCAGAACCAGAATTATTTACCGATCGCTGGCTCGATGAATCGGAATCCGAGCCTGTTGGCGCACAGAGTTCCGAATCTACTAATGTCGAATTGCAGCAGCTGGAAGCACAAAGGCGAGCTTTACTAGCTGAAATTGACGATCTAACTGCCCGAAAAGAACAAATAGCCCTACAACAGATTAAAGAAGTCCAGAAAACTATCGGCGAACTAGTTGAAGAGGGCATGAAAGAACTCAAAGAACGTAAAAATTCTTTACAAATTGAAATTGACAAGCTGGAACGTCGTCAGGAGCGCATCCGTCAGGAAATGCGAACTAACTTTGCTGGTGCGTCGCAAGATTTGGCAATTAGAGTTCAGGGATTTAAAAATTATTTGGTAGGAAGTTTGCAAGACTTGGCTATTGCTGCCGAACAACTAGAATTGAATACGCCCTCTCGAAAAGGCAGAATGGGAGGTAGAGAAACTGACGAGCGACTAGAATTAGATGCTGCAGTAGGGAAAAGATCTAGTAGAGAAGGAAGCCGAGCTAAAGCAAACAGACAGAGAAAACCTTCATCACAATCGCCTCAACCTCAGTTTGTAGAACAGGCATTTGCCGAGCAAAGCAGGCAAATTCGCCAGCTTTTAGACCGCTATCGCTCTCGTCCTGACTATTATGGACCTCCGTGGCAGCTACGTCGTACTTTTGAAGCAGTTCATGCCGAAAAAGTGCAAGAGTGGTTTTTTGCTCGGGGTGGCAGGGGCGCAATTAACGGTATGAACAGCCGCCTGCAAAATATTTTAATTGCTTCGGCGATAATTTCTATCGTGCGCCATCTCTACGGCGATCGCTGCCAAACTCTAGTTTTAATCGATACTCCCGAAAAGCTGGGTGAATGGCGTAGGGGACTGCAAGACTGTCTGGGAATTGCTCGTAGTGATTTTGGTGCTAGTCGAGGGGTAGTGCTATTCGACTCGGCAGAAGTAGTAGTGCAAAGAGCCGATCGCCTGATAAAGGATAAACTATTGCCGCTGATTATTATCGACGAAACTGAAGAATTAATTAATCTTTCTTTACTTAAGTTTCCTTTATGGCTGGCTTTTGCTCCCGAAGCTAAAGCAGCAAACTCTAATTACCTGTATTAATTTGTAATGTAAGCCGATCTGCTCTAGTATGCCGATAAACTAAGAGCTAGAGAATTGGCAAAATTTTGGTATGTTTACTGCTTTGAGTTTTAGTTTTCTGTTAGTTATTGTTGCTTATTTACTCGGTTCGATTCCTACAGGATATTTAACCGCCCGCTATCTCAAAGGAATCGACATTAGAGAACATGGCTCTGGTTCTACGGGAGCGACTAATGTATTGAGAATAGTTGGGAAACCAGCAGCGATCGCCGTATTGCTAATCGATCTGCTCAAAGGTTCGGCAGCAGTTATCTTAGTCAATTTGGCTTACGCTCGATTTTCCCCGACAATATTTCCTCCAGACTGGCTACCTTGGTTAGTTATGTCAGCAGCCATAGCAGCAATAATCGGACACAGCAAATCTGTTTGGCTTAATTTTACAGGGGGAAAATCTGTAGCTACTAGTTTGGGGATTTTGCTGGCAATCTCTCCCGTGTTGGGACTGGGAACCTTGGGAAGTTTTTTAATAGTTCTTGCCATTTCTCGTATAGTTTCACTCAGTTCGATTGTCGGCGCGATTGTAGTTAACATTTTGGCGATCGCCTTACATTTGCCTTTACCCTATATGCTATTTACAGGACTGGCGGGAATTTATGTCATCTTCCGTCACCAGGCTAATATCCAACGCTTGCTGGTTGGTGAAGAACCGCAAATCGGACAAATGCCGAAGAATTCCTGATATTTTTTCAAGTAAACGAAGGCAAAAGTTTAACTGGTTAAAAAAACAATAATGAAAACACTAAAGCTAAAATCGAGCAGAGAAATTCCCATACTCGGACAGGGAACCTGGCGCATGGGGGAACGAGCCAGTCAAAAACAGGCAGAAATAGATGCTCTTAAATTAGGTATAGACTTGGGCATGACTTTAATCGATACCGCTGAAATGTATGGTGAAGGTGGTGCGGAAAAAGTAGTTGCCGAAGCGATCGCCGATTGCCGCGATAAAGTATTTTTGGTCAGTAAATTTTATCCTTATAATGCCAGTTACCAAGGTGTAATTAAAGCTTGCGATCGCTCTTTATCCAGACTAAAAACAGATTATATAGATTTGTATTTACTCCACTGGCGCGGTTCTGTTCCGCTGTCGGAAACTTTAGAAGGTTTGCAGCACCTCAAACAGGTTGGAAAGATTTTAGACTATGGCGTAAGTAACTTTGACGTTGACGATATGGAAGAAGCAGTGTCTTTACCAGGAGGCGAAGCGATCGTTACCAATCAGGTGCTTTACAATCTAATGCGTCGCGGTATTGAGTGGGACTTACTACCTTGGTGCCAACAGCGAGACATTCCGATTATGGCTTATTCACCAGTGGAACAACGAGCATTTGCAGGGCGATTGGAGTTAGAAGCGATCGCCGCTAAACATAACGCGACAACAACACAAATCGCTCTTAGCTGGTTGTTAGGACAAAACAACGTTATCTCCATTCCCAAAGCTACCAATCCCCAACACGTTAGGGAAAACCACGCTGCTTTAAATATTAGTCTGTCAGCAGAAGATATTAGAGAAATAGACTGCGCCTTTAAACCTCCCGCTCGTAAAATGTCTTTAGCAATGAGGTAAAGTTGAAAAAGTTAAAAGTTAAAAGTTAAAAGTCAAAACAAATTTTTAACTTTTTGAAGACTTTTAACTTCGAGCGGAGTGAGACAAAGTGAATTTATCTAGCCAGTTGAGAATGTATTTATTAACTATCTCTGGTTTTTCATCGTGAGGACAATGTCCTGCATTAGGAATACTGGCAAATTCTACTTGAGGCTCGGTTGCTGCCAGTTCTTGATAAATTTTCGCGCCTTTGATTGGTGTCCAAGGGTCTTTTTCTCCCCAAAGTATCAGTAATGGAAGATCGATTTTGGGTAATAACTCTAAAGGAGGAGAACCCGCAGGAGCGGTTAAAACCGAAGCAAAAACTTTTTGCGCTCCTAAATCGCAGGAAGGATCGTAGAGCATATCTACCAATTCATCGGTAACCGCAGCGCGATCGCGATACACTTGATAGAGAGTACGGCGAATACGATGTTTGCGGCGAATACTATCAAAAATTAGTTTCCCCGTTAGAGGAGAACTAACTAATTTGGCAAATCCGCCCATGATTAATCTCAAGGGAAGTTTGAGTTCGTCGGGTCGATGATTCAAACCGCCAGCACAGTTAATCAAAACCCCACCAGCAGCAATTTCAGGATGATTGGCAAGCAGCATCATACTCAGCAAACCACCGATGGAGTTGCCGACAAACACAGTCGGTTGGTTAATATGCGCCGACCAAAAATCAACTATCTGCTGCTGCCACAGTTCCAAATGATAATCTAAAGCAGGTTTTGCCGAACCACCAAAGCCGAGTAAATCTAGTGCGTAAACTCGATAACCGCTTTTAGCTAATACGGGAATATTCTTGCGCCAGTGTCCGAGGGAAGCACCAAATCCGTGAATGAGCAATAAAGGTTGTCCTTCTCCGCGAACAGTGTATTGAATGTGATGACCCTGCCACGTCCAGCTAAGTTTATCTAAAGTATTTAACGAGTTGAGTTGATGAGCGATCGCCATTTAAATGCAGATTTATATTTAGGTATCTGTTTTGATGATAAAGCAGAAACGATGATGGGTGAGGGCGTGGGAATATTTTATCGCTACTTTTTTCTGTGGAAACTAGCAATAAAAAAAGGCTACTTGCTAGCTACAAATAACCTTTCTCGATCGATGCTGTTAATAAAGCTGATGTTGCTAAGAACATCAAATTTTTTCGATTGTCATTGATTATCAATTACAGTTTTACCGTCACAGTTTTGACTTCTGTATACTGCTGTAAGCCATACTCGCCTAATTCCCGTCCCATTCCCGACTGTTTAAAACCGCCAAAAGGTGCGGCAATATCAAAGGCATGATAGCAATTAACCCAGACAGTTCCAGCGCGAAGGCTATGAGCGATCGCGTGGGCTTTGGAAATATCCTGAGTCCATACACCTGCTGCCAAACCATAAATCGTATCGTTTGCCCGCTCTACAAGCTCATCGATATCTTTAAACTTGATAATGCTCATTACAGGACCAAAAATTTCTTCGCGTGCGATATCCATATCGTCTCGAACATCAGCAAAAACTGTCGGCTCGATAAAATAGCCGCGATCGCCAAATCGATGACCGCCACACAGCATTTTGGCTCCCTGACGCATACCTGATTCAATGTAGCCCATCACTTTATCAAACTGCTCGCGGTCTACTTGCGGACCTTGTTTGGTATCGCTAGCAAAAGGATCGCCTACTTTACGCTGCTTGGCTCTTTCTACCGATCGCTCTACAAATTCGTCATAGCATTTCTCTTCGACAAACAATCGCGAACCTGCATTGCAGCACTGACCTTGATTGAAAAATAAAGCCTGATGAGAACCTTCGATCGCGGCATCGAAGTTGGCATCGGCAAAAACTATATTGGGACTTTTACCACCTAATTCGAGAGTAACTCGCTTGAGGTTACTCTTAGCTGCTGCTTCCATGATTAAATGCCCAACCTCAGTCGAACCAGTAAAGGCTACCTTATCAATATTGGGATGTCGGGCGATCGCTGCTCCTGCGGTCGGTCCATAACCCGAAAGCAGATTGACTACCCCTGGAGGAAATCCTGCTTCAACAATCAATTCTCCTACCCGAAACGCCGATAGAGGTGTTTGTTCTGCCGTCTTCATTACCACAGTGTTACCTGCTGCTAAAGCTGGTGCCAGCTTCCAGGCTTGCATTAGCAAAGGAAAGTTCCAAGGAATAATCTGACCGACTACTCCTACTGGTTCGTGGCGAGTATAGCAAAAGTAAGAGCCACTAATGGGTATAGTTTTTCCCTGAATCTTATCTGCCCAACCAGCATAGTAGCGATAGGTTTCAATCACAAAGGGCAAGTCCATATTTAACGATTCGGTGAGTGGCTTGCCATTGTCTAAAGTTTCTAGTCTGGCTAATTCTTCCTTATTTTCTTCTATAAGATCGGCAAGCTTGTAGAGTAACTCTCCACGCTTTCTTGCCGACATCTTGCGCCAGTCGCTATGGTTAAAGGCATTGCGTGCTGCTTCGACAGCGCGATCGACATCTGCTGCATCAGCCTCGGCAACGTCACAGATAACTTCTCCCGTAGCGGGATTAATCGTCTCGAACCGTTTCCCAGAAACGCTTTCTACCCATTGATTGTTAATTAGCAGCTTGGTAGGACCGAGTTTTACCTTTGCTTCTGGTCTTGTAGCAGTGACCATGATGGTTATCCTCCTTAGCTTGAAGAAAAATCTATTTCTTTAATCTTAAAACCGCTTAATTAGTTGATTTATAGAGCAAGAAGATTCTTAACATTTGTATTATTTCGTACTTGCTCGCTCTACTCTGCGATCTGTATAGACACTAGTTACTTAGTATCATTCAAATACCTAGTGCCTACAGACTTTAAGAATAACTTTCTATCTAGGCGATCGCCTGTTCGTAACGTCGGTTTATTTCATCCCAGTTAACTACGTTCCACCAATTTTTAAGATATTCACCACGTTCGTTGCGGTAGTTGAGATAGTAGGCATGCTCCCAGACATCGTTGCCCATAATCGGATACATGCCCTCCATCAAAGGACTGTCTTGATTGGGCATACCCATAACTTTTAGTTGATTATTGCTATCGAGAGCCAGCCACGCCCAACCGCTACCAAACTGATTGCTGCCAGCTTCGTTAAACTGTTCTTTAAACGCCTCAAAACTACCAAAAGTTTCTGTAATTGCGTCGGCAATTGCCCCTGTTGGTTCTCCACCACCATTGGGACTCATGATTTCCCAAAACATCTTATGGTTGACATAACCACCGCCATTGTTGCGAATAGTAGTAGCAATATCTTCTGGTACGCTATCGATCTCGCGTAAAATATCCTCAGCAGACTTGCTAGTTAGTTCGGGATATTGACTGACAGCTTGGTTGAGTTTTTTGGTATATGAAGCATGATGCTTGTCGTGATGAAACATCATCGTTTCGGCATCTATGTGTGGCTCTAGAGCATCGTAATCATAAGGAAGCGGCGGTAACTCAAATGGTCCATCTGGTTCGTTTTGAGCTATAGCCAGTTTGGGAAAAGTTCCTATTGCGGTAGCTGCACCACTAGCACCTAAGAGAAGTAAAAAATTTCGACGATTGAGAATCATAGGTTAATGAGATTTTTAATTAAATTGGAGTATTTAAATCAAATTATCATTTTTAAATTGTTTAGAGAGTAAAGCTTTGTTTTTCTAGCTGTTAGATTTAATATTGCTGTCTTTGTCTTAATTGGAGCAAAGCAACCCATGAACTTTTCTACCCAAGCTTGGAAAGATATTGGCAATATTTACGATGCCATTCTTATTATGCCGTTTTTGCAAGAGCTAGCGACAGGTTCTTTAAACAAAGAAGTTTTTCAGCACTACATCATTCAAGATGCTATATATCTCGGTGAATTTTCTCGCGTCTTGGCGATAATTGCTGCTAAAGCACCCCGACCAGAAATCCAGCTTCAATTTGCCGATATGGCTCGCGAAGCGATCGCTGTAGAGCGGAGCTTACATGAAGATTTTTTTAGCGAGTTTGGTATTGCTGCGGAATTTGCCCTGGCAACCGAGCCATCGCCGACTTGCCTGGGCTACACTAACTTTTTGACTGCTGTGGCTTACCGTCATAATTTTGCAGTCATTGTCGCGGCTGTTTTGCCCTGTTTCTGGATTTATTCTGAGGTAGGCAAACATATTTACCAAAAAGCCACAGCTAATAATCCCTACCAAAAATGGTTGGATACTTATGTTGATGAAGATTTTGAAGCTTCGGTTAAATATACTATCGATGTCTGCGATCGCGCTGCTAAAGATGCTGCTGCTGTAGATTTAAAGTTAATGAAACAGGTTTTTTATCGAGCTTCTCAATACGAATGGTTATTTTGGGATAGTTCTTATCGTTTAGAACGATGGCAAATAGGCAACAAAAAAAGCAAAAAATAAAAACTAGAAAGTAATACTAAATCTTGTTTACTTTAATACTTCCTCACCGATGCAGGCTCCGCCACCAAAAACCAGATATTCATGTAAAGAGTCGGCAGAAAAACTGCCTTTAGCCTTGGCTAGAAAAGTTCTGCCTTCTACATATTCATCTACTGTGGTTTCTCGTCCATAGACTTTAAAAGACACTACCTCATTTGCTCCAGAATAGCAGCTTAGTTCATCAGTTAAGTTTAGTTCTCTATAAACAGATGCTTCACCGCGATCGATGATGCACAATCCACCAGCAAAATTGATGCTGTGTTCCCCTCTTTCATCTCTGACTTTGACTTCATGAGCAAATTTGTACTCATCGGCAAAGGGTCCAGCGACAATATTCTCTCTTAGAATTTCTCGTCCTCCAGAAAAACAGACTAACTCCGCAGCAGGAGTCGGGTTTGGTTTTGTCTGCCGTGCTGATGCTAGCTGAGGCAAGCTACTCCAGATAATTAAAATGATTAAAAGCCATAACATAGCTTTAAACTTATGCTTGCAGTTATTTTGCCATCCAGTTAGCCTGTCGATCGCGGTTGATGCGGTCTTTAATTTGAGGACTGTAAAGACGCAAATAGTTCCAATAGTTGCCAAAGACACCTTCAACATAATCTTGAGTTTCGGGGAAAGGAATTTGTTCGATAAAGCGATCGCGATCGGCGATATCGTAGTTTTGCAGCCATTGACTGACATTACCCGTACCTGCGTTATAGCTAGCGATCGCCAGTAAAGAACTGTTGTTATATCTTTGATGATTGTATGCCAAATACCAAGTACCAATGTTGATATTATCTGTAGAATTAGTCAGAGAATAATCTGATAAATTAGTTTGCTCGGCGACCCATTGGGCTGTAGGGGGTACGATTTGCATCAAACCAACTGCTCCAACTTTAGAACTAACCTGCGGATTAAAAGTTGATTCTTTACGCATTACGGCGATAACTAATAATGGATTTATTGCTTCTTGGCGAGCGGCTTGTAAAATTTGTTGCTGGTAGGCAAAGGGAAACAAACCATACCAATAGGCAGCAGTCTGTCGCAGAGCCTGCCATTCTTGGCGTTCCTGGGGTTCTTCCCTTTCTCTCAAGGCTAAAATTTGCTCGATTCCTGTCGCTATTTGCCCAAGTTCGAGTTGCAGCAGACTTTCGGTAAACTGTTCTGCTACTGAAAGTTGTGAAGCTCGCTCGATTTCTGCTTGCAGTAACGTCCAAGCATCGCGAGTTTGACCTAAAAGATATAGCTCTTGTAAGGCTTCCGAACCCATAGGCAGTGGTATATAACTGGGATTTAGTTTTAGGTCGGGACTCAAATTCCGCAAATTAGAAAAGTCGCCGACATCCCAACCCAAATGTACCGCCGACCGCCAAGCCCAATAAGATTGAGGATACAGCGCGATTACTCGATGCCACAGATGCTTGGCTTCTTGAGAGTCTCCCAATTCTTTAGCCCATTTTGCCGACCAAAATAGGGCTTTGGGAGCAGAATCCAAGCTAAAAGTGAAGTTAGCTACGGGCTGCATTACTCGTACGGCTTCTCTTTTTTTGCCCTCTGAAGCTAACTGCCAAGCTATTTGCCAGCGATACTCGGCAGCGGTATCGGAGTTGGCATAGGTATTTAAGAGTTCCTGTCTGGCAGCTTTAGCTGCTCGATCTTTATCAAAGGCATCGTGAATTATGGCTTTAGCCAACAGAGCTTGCGGCGCGACTTCTGGAAAATTGGCGATCGCTTTTTCTAAATAGACAATTGCTTCATCGCCACCAGTAATACTGGCGAGATACAGCAGCGACCATCCTGCTTCCCTAGAGTCGTAATATTCCTCAATAGTTTGTTTGTAAGCATTGCGGGCAAGATCGATATTGCCATTAAGGTGAAAACCTCTAGCGGTACGATACAGGTTACGTGGGGTTTCGGGGGCGAAAGTATAGGCATCGGCAGCTTTGCGATTTTCTCCTGCCTGCCAATAACCATCGGCGATCGCTTCCCAGTCTTCGGGTTCTAGTCGAGCGGGATGTTGCAGCACCAGGCGATCGCGAATCGGATCGAGATTATCGCCGCGAGCGTATTTTGCCAGTAGCAACAGCAATTCAAAGCGGTTGGGATTTTGCTTTAAAAGTTGACGGGCAAGTTCTATAGTGCGGGGATGATAGGGAAATTTACTAATTAACTCTTGTTGAATTTGGCGATCTTGAGGATTTAGTAAATATAGAGCATCAGCGATCGCTGGAGAATTGGGATAGTTTTCTCTAAGGCGTTCGATAGTCTGGCGAAATTCTGCTTCTCGTCCGTCCTGCCGATATGCCTGTGCCAGTTTTAAAAGAATTTGGGGCGCGAGCAAGGGATAGTCTGTTTCTAGTCCTTGTAAATATTCTATAGCTGCCGCTCCTTGCTGTTGCTGTAGCAAGTCTGTAGCCAATAAATAGCGAGCGCGATAGCGATCGTTAGTTTTAGTTTCCGTAGCTAACTCTTTTAGCTCTGCTGCTCTCTGTTGCGGTGGTAGAGAGCGTAAAGTAGTTAAACTTGAAGCTTTTCGCGCCTGTCGTTCGAGAGCGAATTTACCAATCGGCAATAACCGACCATCTTGTATAGCCAGCCATCCCAAACTGCCCAAAATCGCTATGAGCAATCCCGAACTTATTAAAGACAGGGTTGAGGCTGTCTGAAGTTTTTGCCAAATTTTAAGGTGCATTTTGGGTTTGAGCATTGTGTTTCGCTCGCTGTTTTTGAGTAGAACTCATTCGCTCTGGAACTAGGATCTTCCTTAGTGCGTCTAAAAGATTACTAGCGAAACAAACAAATTTCGCCAGCCTGTTTGTAAGTATCGATCTTTTTTTCTAACAGGCTACACCAAATACCATAGTTAGATCTATGTTTAAACCTAAATACTTTAAACCAACCACCTTACTAGTAACATTGACTCTCAATACGGTCGCTGTTACCTCATTGTTTAATACCAATCCTGCTGCGGCGCAGCTTTTTCCTTCTCAAAGAGAAAGAGATTTTCCCAGACGAGAAGACAGCCGCGATCGCTACAGTCCCTTAACCATACCCAGAGGAGTCGTTATTCCCGTAGAATACGAGCGAGAAAAAATTCTTGTTACTAAAGAAGAAACCGTACCCGTAACTCTTACCGTTGCCGCTAATATCAGAAGTAGAGATCGGCAAACACTAATTCCTTACGGTAGTGAAATAGTAGGACAAATCGAACCCGCTGGCGATGGTTCGCGTTTTGTTGCCGAAGAAATTGTGTTTCCCGACGGTTCGGCACAGTATATCAATGCTAGTTCTGATATTGTTACCCGTACCGAAACGGTAAAAAAAGGAGCGGGTACGGGAGACATTCTCAAAGGAGCAGCAATTGGCGGAGCGGCAGCCACCGTACTTGCTGGAATCTTTGGCGATGTTAATGCAGTGGAAGTTTTAGGCGGAGCGGGAGCGGGTGCCTTAGCAGGAATACTACTAGGGGGAAGGAAAGCAGAGCTAGTTTCCATCGACCCCAACCAAGATCTCGATCTTACTTTAGAGTCGGATTTAGCTCTACGTTGATTTTGCCAATTGTCGAAAGGTTAGGCATTTTAGTTTTGCCTTTTGCTATAGCTAATCAATCTGGAAGATAAAGGAGACTAAATCTTCCTTACCCAAAGAAATGCGATCGCCCGCTCTTAGCCGATGACGATTTCCAGGAATTAGCGAAGTATGGTTGACATAAGTTCCGTTGGAACTACCCACATCTTCAATAAAGTAAATATCGCCTTCTACCCGTAGGTCGGCATGAATCCTGGAAACAACTTCAGAGTGGGCAAAGCCCGAAACATCTATATCCGGAGGAATTTTATTATTGGGCTTACCAATATGAATCAGGTCTAGATTGGGAGGAACTAGCAAAGGGGTATTGGTTTGAACGTGTAGCAAACTAATATTACTCGATTGCAATTGAGTAGCCGAATCGAAGCTCTCGTCTGAGTCTGAAATTGAAGCAGCAGTTGAGGTATCCTTTTGGAAGTCGGGAAGTTCTGAAGCAGCCACAGAAGTTCCTATATCTTCGATTGCCATGTCCGCTTCTACCGAACTTGCCTCGTCTGTAGTCGAGCTTAGTTCTTTCTTTTGGCTAAAAGTCTCCTCGTTTTCGTCGGCAAAAGTAATAACAGATTCTTCAGTAGATAGAGGTTCTGAAACAGAGGCATTAGCTTCAGGCTCAATCGCCACTGGCGCAAATGTTTCCGTTTCTAGGTCCGAGTCTTCAACGGGAGCATTAGTATAGGTTTCAGTTGCGGATTCGCCATTCATGTTTGGTTCGGACGAAGCAAAAGCAGTTTCACTAGTCTCCAAGTCTCGCTCCTCTGGTGAGGTAACTATTGTTGGTTCTGGTTCGCTAGCTTCCCTGTTAGCCGCAGGGGTATCTATTGGATCGATAAACTCTGTCGAATTGCTACTTTCAACAAAATCGCTCTCTGGCGCATATTCGGCTGCTGGCGATTCTTCATCCCAAGGGCTAACCATAGGAGAAGAAGTAGAGGCTGCTGCTGGCTCTTCAGGCTTGAGGGTTGTTTGGGAGGTTACTATTGTCTCCGCAACTTCTGTTTCTGGAACCAGATTTACAGCATTGAGATTAAAACCACACTGACCGCAAAAAGTAGCGTCTGTTTGAACTGCTGCACCGCAGTTAGGACAACTAGCACTTCCCGGTAGAGAACTATAGCAATTTTCGCATTGCAAAGCTTCTTGAGGATTTTGATGATTGCAGTTAGGACAAGTGATCATAAGTGTTTTGAAAATTGGTTTTAACTATCTATATTTTTAAAATAATTTTAAAAATTTTAGAGCAAGACTCTGTCAGATAAATTAATACATTCGGGTTATTTTTCCAATACCGCTCCTGCGGATTTATCTAATAACCACCATAGTTCTCCTTGAGGTTGGATCGAACGACTGGGATAATTCCTGGCATCGGCTTCGTCGGCAAAGACTTGTTGGAGTGCCGAACGCTTATTTTCTCCTGCCACCATAAACAAAACACAATTGGCATGATTAATGAGAGGAATAGTAAAAGTCAGACGTGGTTGCCCGTCTTTATTACCTACTCCGATCGAGCGATCGCTGACATTGAGCACTTCTGTATGAGGAAATAGCGAAGCTGTATGTCCGTCATCTCCCATCCCCAACAAAATCAGATCGAAAACGGGAACTTCAGATTCGGTTTGAAAAAAATCTCGTAATTCGGCTTCATATTTTTTAGCATCCGCTTCGGGGTTGTTGGCTGCCGTTGGCATAGGATGAATATTCTCAGCAGGAAAATTTACTTTCTCCAACCAAGCCTGACGTGCCATAAGCTGATTGCTATCGCTATGGGTAGCAGAGACGTAACGTTCGTCCCCCCAAAAAATATGAATTTTTTCCCAGGGTAAAGACTGACTGGCTAGAGCTTCGTAAAGCGGTTTGGGAGTGCTGCCTCCAGCCAGGGCGATCGCACATCTATCTTTTGCTGCTATTGTTGACTTTAATTTGGTTAAAACTATTTCTAAACTACGGTCGATTAAGCTGGCTTTGTCGGGTAAAATTTCTACAAATTTTTTCATCACTCTAAAGTCGCATCTCTAAAATATTATCTAATATAGTCGAACCGATTTTAAAGACAATCCGATCGCAATATCTATTTTGGAGCGAGCGAAAAATAAGCCGCCATAAGATAGCGGCTCACTGTCTAAAGAACTAGAGTGCGGAGAATATTTTCGCACTTTAAACCTAGATTTTAAGAGTTGGTTTGGTGTTGCAACAATTCTTTGCAAGTTTTAGAACTAAAATATAAATATCAATAAAACTGAGTTTAAATTCAGTTGTTAGGATTATTATTCTGTGCTACAACGCTTAAAGCAAAATTTAAAAAACGATTTAATTGCTGGTCTGCTGGTGGTAATTCCTTTGGCCACTACGATTTGGCTATCTGTTTCCCTGGCTAGTTGGGCGATTGATTTTCTCACTCGCATTCCCAAACAAATTAATCCTTTTGATGGATTAAATCCATTTTTAACTAATATACTCAATTTCTTAATTGGTTTAGCAGTGCCACTGCTAATGATTTTGCTCATCGGTTTGATGGCAAGAAATATTGTCGGCAAGTGGTTATTGGACTTTGGCGAAAGATTTCTTCAGGCTATTCCACTGGCAGGATCGGTATATAAAACACTCAAGCAAATTCTAGAAACTCTGTTGGGAGATTCCAAATCCAGATTTAGAAGGGTGGTGATGATTGAATATCCCAAAGAGGGTATTTGGACGCTGGGATTTGTTACGGGAAAGGTTAGCTCTCAGCTACAGTCTCATTTATCCCGCAAGATGATTAGCGTTTTTATTCCCACGACTCCCAATCCTACCTCGGGCTGGTACGCGATTGTCCCTGAAGATGAAGCTATCGATCTCGAAATTACTATTGAAGATGCCTTTAAAGTCTTAATTTCTGGCGGCATCGTCAGTCCTGGAACTCCGCCTGCTACCGTCCCCGTTTCTCTACCCAAAGCCTATCGTAAGGTGCCGTTAGATTCTTCCCTATCCCAAGAAAAATCATCTTCATTTTTTCCCCTGGAAGAAGAAAGTTAACAATCTCAAGCTGTATAATATACAGGCTAATTATCCGAGTTGAAACAGCGCGATCGCCACAGCCCGATCGCTATATTTTATGCCCCTCCGCAAACAACCCCGAAGTGTTGCCCGTGAATTGGCACTACTAAGCATCAGTCAAATTAAAACTAATACCAATAAACTCGAAACCGAAGATTTAAATAATTTGGTTTTGGCAGCTATTCGTACTCTGACGACAGAAGTGCGAGAGACACTGGAAACCGCAACGGCAGAAGTCAAACGCGGCGATGAGCGTCTCTTAAACAGCCAAACTCGCGCCAGCGATCTCGAACGCGCTAGAGCCATGTTGAGTGAAGCATTAAAGCTTTCTCAGTCGGCAATCAATCGTTTGGGTGTAGCGGCAGAACTACCCGAATTTATCGAACTGACCAACCAGGAACAGGTCAGAGAATATGCTTTAGAAATTATTGCTACTGTCAGACGCAATCGACAAGAAATTGAAAAACAAATTGAAGCCGCCCTGGTAGCATGGCAACTAAATCGTCTGGCAAAAATAGACCGCGACTTGTTAGTTATTTCCGTTGCCGAAATGTTGTATCTTGAAGTCCCCGTCAAAGTAGCCATCGACGAGGCAGTGGAACTAGCCAAACGCTACTCAGACGAAGATGGCTTTCGCTTTATTAATGGAGTATTGAGGAGAGTAAGCGATCGCCACAAACAGGAGCAGTTAACCGCAAATGAATGATGAGTCAATTGGATCGAATTAAGTGTCCTCTTAGTATTGCGCCGATGATGGATCGCACCGACCGTCATTTTCGCTATTTAATACGCTTAATTACCCGTCGTACCGTACTTTACACCGAAATGATTACGACGGCGGCAATTACTCATGGCGATCGCCACAAGCTATTGGATTTTTCCACCGAAGAAAAACCTTTAGTTTTACAGCTTGGGGGAGATAACCCACAAGAGTTAGCCGAGTGCGCCAAGATTGGAGCAGATTGGGGTTATGATGCGATTAATCTTAATGTTGGCTGTCCTAGTTCTAGAGTCCAAAACGGCAACTTTGGTGCTTGTTTGATGGCGAAACCAGAATTAGTCGCTGCTGGAGTAGCAGCGATGCAAAAAGCGACAAACATACCCGTAACTGTAAAACATCGTATCGGTATTGACGAGCGCGATCGCTACGAAGATATGAAAGAATTCGTCAGAATTGTCTCCGAAGCAGGCTGCCAGCATTTTAGCGTTCATGCTCGTAAAGCGTGGCTACAAGGTTTGAGTCCCAAAGAAAACCGCGATGTCCCCCCCTTGCGCTACGAAGATGTTTACCGACTTAAACAGGAATTTCCCCAGCTATTTATCGAAATCAACGGGGGAATTACGACAATGGCACAAATTAAAGAGCATTTGCAGTCTGTAGACGGGGTAATGGTCGGACGTGCTGCTTATGACAACCCCTATCTTTTTGTTACCGCAGACAGAGACATATATGGCGAAAATACTAAAATACCTACTCGCCATCAGGTTGTCGAAGCTATGCTTCCCTATATCGATCGCTGCTTAAGCCAAGGAGTCAGACTAAATTCAATTACCCGTCACATGCTACAGCTATTTGCAGGACAGCCAGGAACTAAAGCCTGGAAACGCTATCTTAGCGAACGAGTTCATTTAGCTGGATCGAATTCTGTAACGATTAGTGCGGCTTTGGCAAAAGTGCCAGTTAAGATTTAAGTTCGATTGCTGCTTTGTTTTCTACTATTTTTACGCCAACACTACACCTCTGTTTTTAGGATGGCGACTGAAATTGTTAGGTTATTTATATTAATTTTCATTAGCAGCTAAATAGATAGAAAAATTTTTTCTACTAAAAATAAGTTTTGTATACCCTGCGTATTCTGTCTTTTGTCTCCTGTCTCCAAAATTATTTGCTCGTACAAACTCTCCAGTTACTTTTGAGAATTGGTATTAGCTTTAATTGTTGCGATCGCGATCGCCATTCACTCTAATCTAACACGCCAAGATGGTGGAGAAAAATTACTAAATCTTGGTTTAATGAAATACAAATATATATTTATTTTAGTGCCAATCTTACTGCTAAATATTTCAGGAGTTAAGGCACTAGATTCAAATTCTATCGAGCAATTTTGCGACTCTCAGGACTTCGATCGGGAACTATGTACTTGGGAGCTAAAAAGAAAAAGTATAAATTTATTATCTAGAGCTTTAGGTAACTTTTTGGCAAGCGATCGCTATTTAATGCAGTCAGAACTAACAATAACTGGTGATTTTGATGGCGGTAGCATAAGTGTTCGCGCTGAAAAAACAATTATGGAAGCACCAAATAAAATTCGCTCTCAGATAACGTTTCATCGCTCTGACGGTTCGATAGGTACACAATATATTATTGTTTCAAATGGCAGCAAAGTATGGATTTATGACCGCAAGCGACAGATATATTCTGTCATGAGTCATGAAGATTTTACTGGCTATAAAGATGATTTTTTTATTGGCTTGTTAACTAATTTATCCTTGGAACTAAGAAATAATGCGAAACGCGATCGTAATTGGCAGAATCTTTCAAAAGCTGAATTAACTCAAGCTATAGAATCAGAACTGCAAGCTAATTACAAAGAAGTAAAAAGTGAATTCAAAACTATAGCTCAAACTCAATACGAAACTTATGAATATTTTGCGCGGAAGCAAAATTTTAAAGTAACTGCCTACGTTAAACCTGACACAGCCGCTATAGAATCTGTACATCTTTATGGTCAAGAAAATGGAATAAATCTTGCTATAAAAGAAAATGCTATTCAAATAAAAAGATTACCGTCAGTGAATAGCAAAACATTTATCTTTGTTCCTCCAGTTGATGCCAAGCAGATAGATGAACCTATTTCAATTGAGCCTTTTTAATAGATTTATAGAACATTCGGTTTCGCTTTTTACATATTTGAGCAAATTATCCCAATTCAGCTATAGGGAATAATTAACAAATTTAAACCCAGTAGTTATTTGAGAAATCCAACCTGCATAGCTAGTTTGCGCTTGTTGAAAACCTGAATTTAGTAGCCAGTCATCAACACTTTCGTTTGCATAGACTTTAGAGTAAGGTTCGCGAAATAATTTAATCAGCCAGTTAACATGGCGCAATCTTTGTTGATTACCATCTAGAATAATAATCTGCCCTCCAGGCTTTAGTAATCTTTGACATTCTTGTAATATTGCCTGAGAAATATGTACGGGAGTTTCATGAAAGAGAAAAGCAACTGAAATCAAATTGAATTCAGCGTCTGAAAAACTTGTAGCTTCTGCTAATCCTTGTTGCCAGTGAATAGTCAAATTTTCTCGTTTGGCTTTATGTTCGGCTACTAATAACATATAGGGTGAAATATCTAAGTCAGTTAGCTCCGCTTCGGGAAATGCTTGTTTTAAGATTAAAGTCGAACTCCCCGTACCACAACCAAGATCGAGAATTTTTTGCGGTTGGTTTTTAATTTTAGCGATCGCCTGTTGACGCAGCTTAATTTCATTAGGTGGTGCGGCAAAGCGAGTTACGGCATTATAAGTTACAGGTGCAATAGGATTCAAATATCCGCCTTGAATGCCATGAAAATCTTTACTCGTGTAGTATTGAGGATAGTCGAAATCTATAGCTGAAAAGCGATCGCTCGCTCCTTGCCAATCGAGAGTATCATATAGTTTGAGGTTTTCTTTGCCGATAAATAAGCCTACAAGCAACCTCAAACAAGATAGTAAAGTCGGATTGTCGTTAATTGTCACAACGATCTATTAAGCAATGAAGCAAAAATTATTCTCTTTTATCAAGATAGCATCTACTATTCTGATTACCTGCGCTTTGGGTTTAGAAATATGGCAGATATATTTACAGTTTACTGATGCTTCTTTGCCTGATGAACTTATTCCTGTTGTGTGGTTGGCAAGTATTGCTTTAATAGGTCATTTAATTGAAGGTGCGATCGCTGCCAGAAAAGCAAGTTCTCGTCATAAGAATTTTATAATCTATGGCATTTATACTTTCTTTGTCGGCTTCGTTGGCTTGTTGGAACTACAAACAACAGCATCAAAACCCGAAAAATAAATTGCTTTTAAAATGTCTAGATCGAAATGACTTTTAAAATACGAAAAGCAAAAGCTTCTGAATCAAAACTTCTTAGTAATTTAGCACTGCGATTGAAAGCTTACTGGGGATATTCGCAGAAGTTCATTGATACTTGTTGGCAAGAAATTACTTATTCCAAAGAATATATTCAAAATAACTACGTTTTTGTAGCGGAAGACGAAAATAATATTTTAGGTTTTTATTCATTAAAATTATTTATAAATACAGCAGATATTGAATTAGATGCTTTGTTTATAGAACCATCTTGTATTAAGCAAGCTTATGGTCGTAAGTTAATCGAACATGCAAAGTTTATATCTCGCAAACTAAAAAAACAAAACATGGTAATTTTTGGAAATCCTAATACAAAAGATTTTTATCTTAAAGTTGGTGCAAAATTTGTAGGTAAAAGAAAATCTGATACTTTTTCAAATCGCTATTTACCCATTTTTACACTTTCACTCGCTGAAGTAGATAACTAAAACTCCAGCCGTGTTGTTTAAAGCCCAATGATTGATAAAAATTATGAGTGCGATCGCGCTTCAGATTACTAGAAAGAGTAACTTTATAACAACCAGCTTCAGCACTAATTCTTAATGCTTCACGCATCATTTGTTTGCCGTAACCTTGCCCTCGATAGTCACTAGCAATAGTAACAGCGTCTAGAAAAGCCGATTTATGAAAACCTCGGTGCATCATTGTCGGTACAAACAACAAACTAAAAGTACCGATCGCCAGTTCTTCTAAATAAGCTAGATAAATATAATATTCGGGAACTTGCTGTATTTTCTGCCAAATGTTTGTTATTTGTTCTTCGCTCATTAATGGTTTATCATCCATATCTGCATAGAGACGATTGAGAGTCGGTAGATCGTTTTTGATAGCAATACGGATATTAAAGTTTTGCATTTGTTAACGATAAGTTTCTACAAAATGAAAATTGATAAAATTGCGATCGCTCTAGTAGACTATGGTGTAAGTAAAGTAACTATTCAAAAAACTTGAAAGCCTCGTAGCTTAAAACTTTTGCTTTTTCTTTTTTGACTTTTGACTTTTGACTTTAGCGTAGCGTTACTAACCTTACTGCTAACAAATTCTAAAGTTAAAATTAAGAACTCATACGATCTAACATCTTTTGACCTGGCTATTCGATAATTAATAGTTGGTAATTTGTCAGTCAAATTAAACGTGAGTGAAAGTACAGCAAAAATCAGCATAATTATGGGTAGCGATTCGGATCTACCGACAATGGAGAAGGCGATCGCTATCTGCGAAGAATTTGAAGTTGAATGTGAAATAGAAATCGTTTCGGCGCACCGCACTCCCGAATATATGGTGACTTATGCCAAACAAGCACATCATAGGGGTATTAAAGTAATTATTGCTGGAGCGGGTGGTGCGGCACATTTGCCAGGAATGGTAGCCGCTCTCACTCCTTTACCCGTAATTGGCGTTCCAGTTGCTACCAGACATTTGCAGGGTTTAGATTCTCTTTATTCAATAGTTCAAATGCCGAGGGGAATTCCCGTAGCTACAGTGGCAATTGGCAATGCTCAAAATGCTGGATTATTAGCGGTACAAATTTTGGCTACTCATAATGTAGAACTACAGCAGAGTGTAGAACAATATCGCCAAAACTTATCTCAGTCAGTACGAGATAAGCAGGAGCGATTAAATGAACTCGGTTATCGAGATTACCTAGCACAAATGTAGTTTTTCTTATAAAGTAATACCAAAAAGATTAGATTTTGTTACAAATCTTTACCCCGATTGAATAGTAGTGTAAACTACCTTTCAGCAAAGTTATATTTAGTTGAAGACTTAGAGGAGCAAAAAACTAAAATGCAGTCGGTTTTGACGCTGCGAACAGTGCCAAAGGAGTATCTCAAACCTCCAGGAGGATTCAATCCCAACGTTTTAATGACCATTACGGCGATCGCGCTATTGAGCTTATCGACCTGTGGTTACTGGTTGTGGAATTTTCCCGACTGGTGCTGTTTTTCAGCTAACGTTCTGGCACTACACCTGTCGGGAACGGTTATTCATGATGCTTCTCATAATAGCGCGCACAGTAACCGTATTGTTAATGCTATTTTGGGACACAGCAGCGCACTAATGCTAGGATTTGCATTTCCTGTATTTACCAGGGTACACCTACAGCATCACGCTCACGTTAACGACCCTCAAAATGACCCCGATCATTATGTTTCTACAGGTGGACCTTTATGGTTAATTGCAGCGCGGTTTTTCTATCACGAAATTTTCTTTTTTAAACGGCGTTTATGGCGTAAATACGAGCTATTAGAGTGGTTTCTCAGTAGGTTGTTTTTAATAACAGTTGTCGCTTTGGGTATTCACTATGGTTTTATTGGTTACGTGATGAATTTTTGGTTTGTACCAGCACTGGTAGTAGGTATTACATTAGGATTATTTTTTGATTATTTGCCCCATCGTCCCTTTCAACAGCGCGATCGCTGGAAAAATGCCAGAGTTTATCCCAGTCCCATACTAAATTTATTAATTTTGGGACAAAATTACCATTTGGTACATCATCTTTGGCCTTCCATTCCCTGGTACAAATATCAGCCAGCTTATTATGCAACTAAATCTCTTTTAGATGCCAAAGGGTGCGAACAGTCTTTAGGATTGTTAGATGGTAAAAATTTCTTAGGATTTCTGTACGATATCTTTCTAGGCATACGTTTTCATCGTCATCAACAGAAAAATGACGATTGAGTCAATTGCTAAATTTGACTATGTCTGAAGGATAATTATGACGGTTTTTATTAATGGTTAGTAGTTAACGCTCGATCGAGATGTACAAAATTACTGCAAAAATAGGGGATAAGGAGACTGAAAGCCGCAAATAAAATCTATAAGTTTCAATTCGATACTTATCAACGCCGCTTTCGCCAACCGTTGCAAACTAGTAAAGGTACTTGGCGAGTGCGCGAAGGAATTATTGTTAGCCTGACAGACGAAAGTGGTAAAAGTGGTCGGGGTGAAATTGCTCCTCTCCCTGACTTTGGTTCGGAAACTCTGGCGCAGGGATTAGAATTTTGTCAACGATTTGATTCGACTATTACTACTGCTAAAATTTATCAAATTGGCGATTGCCTGCCTGCCTGTCAGTTTGCTTTTGAGTCGGCATTACTAAATTTAAGAGAAAAAGAAAATAGCGATAGCGGCATCGATCTAGATTACTGCTATTTATTACCCGCAGGAACAAAAGCTCTAACCGCCTGGCAAGAATTAGAGCGACCTTACCCTAGTACGTTTAAGTGGAAAATTGACGTGTTATCTATTGCCGAAGAAATTGCTATTTTTCAAAAATTAGTAGCAGCCTTACCCCCAAAGAGCAAACTAAGACTGGACGCTAATGCAGGATTAGACAGTCAGCAAACGCGGCAATGGTTACAAGTAGCAGAAGCAAGCAACAAGGTAGAGTTTATCGAACAACCTCTATCTCCCAATGACTTTGCTGAAATGCTGTCTTTAAGTAAAGAGTATTCTACAGCGATCGCCTTAGATGAATCTGTAGCTAGTTTCAACCAGCTTGAAACAGCCTATAAACGAGGTTGGCAGGGGGTTTACGTTATCAAAGCCGCAATTATGGGTTATCCAAGTCGCCTACTAGATTTTTGTCAGGACAAGGCGATCGATGTCGTTTTTTCCTCGGTGTTTGAAACCGAAATTGGTCGTCAAGCAGTATTAAATTTAGCTGCAAAACTACCAAACCGCCGCGCCGTTGGATTTGGAGTCAATCATTGGTTTTAAGTAGTTGTTTAAAAGTCTGTATAAAACTACATGTTTTTACTAATATTTTCCCTCTACATAAGCAATTGTTCTTATATGTTGATAATATTCTGGCGTTTTAAAATACAGTATTTTACCTCCGTTAGCTTCAATTTCTTCTTGCTCAGAATAGGCTAAATAAAAGTGTCCTCCCCAGTATTGGGAAGAATTCCCAAAGTACCGCCACAAAGCACGTTCGGACATTGCTCCATGTCCTATAAGAAGATCTTCTTCGGCAAATTGAGTGATTATACCTTGCTTGGACAACTTTTCGAGTTCGGCTAATTTAGCTTCTATTGCTTGCCATTCTTCCTTCGTTTCTGGTCTGATTGCCTCTTTAAGTTCTTCTGATACTTTAATTAAATGAAATTTCCAAGTTGAATTATCATTAATTTGTTCCTGATAGAATAGTTCATCCTCTAATTTATATTCTGTAGGATAATTACCAGAAACGTAAATTTCACTTTGCTTGCTGACTTCTAACAATATTCCGAAATAGTTTCTGTAAACACTCCAATGAAAAGCTTGGTAATTAATTTTATTAGCAAGGGTGGCTAATCTAGGTTGAGTACTGCAATCGCCTCGGCGACAAAAAAACTCTCTTGGCAGCGTTTTGATAAATGTCCAACCATAATTACCAGGAAATAACCCTATTATCAGAAAGTTACGAATTAATTTACTAAGCAAATCGTAAGAATATGCAACCTCTCTCGTAAATAAATCTTCTGTAATCTTGTCAACTCTTTTAAAGTTTTCTTTCCCCAAAATTTCTGTCAGAGAAATTTCAATTGACGAGAGATCTTTACAATTTATGCATCCGACATGATTGTAATAATGACTAGACATTGTTAACTATATACTTGAAATCCAAATCCTGCTGTTAATTTCACCCAGCTACTTACTTTAGTCAGAAATTTATTGGCAAATTTGCCGTAAACCCATGACCAATCGTGCGATCGCTTCAACCGCCGTAGATGACTCTAAAGCACCGTAGGCAACTCGTAAATAGCAACCATCTTGCATACCAAAAGTACTACCAGGAATAACCGCAACTTTATAGTTTTTAATTAACTGTTTGACTAACTCCAGATCGGGAATTTTGGTTTTTACTTTGAGAAAGAAATAAAACGCTCCTGCTGTGGGTGCTACCGTACAGATATCGCTAATGGTGCTTAATTTTTGCAGTAACTGTTCGCGCACCAAAGCTATATCTGTTAAATAATTTCGACAATAGCTAACTCCAGCCTCGATCGCACCTAAAGCAGCATATTGAGAAACCACAGGTGGACAAATCAGATTGGTATCCTGCACCTTTTTAACTGCCATTAATAAATGTTGGGGAATTACCATATAGCCAATACGCCAACTAGCAAAGCCATAAGCTTTAGATAAACTAAATAGAGAAATAGTATGGCGATCGCTATTAGCTAGAGAAGCAGGAGAAAAATGCTTTACGCCATCATAAGTAAAATATTCGTATGCTTCATCGCTAAGATGATAAATTCCTCGTTCCCGACAGAGTCGATTTACTTCTGCTAATGCCGATGACGAATATACCACTCCTGTAGGATTATTAGGCGAAATAGTCACTACAGCTTTAGTTTTGTCGGTAATTGCCTCAGCGATCGCTTTTGGTTGCAATTGATAATTAGCGTCGGTAGCTACTAAAACAGGCTGACAATTCGCCATCGTAATTGCCATTTCGTGATTGAAGTAATAGGGAGTATTGAGAATAATTTCATCTCCTGCCGCAGTGATAGCGAGGACAGCATTCATAAACCCCATATTGCTCCCTGCCGTCACAACAACGCAGTTATTTTGACCGATTTCAATTTGATTTTCTGTTTTTAGTTTTGTGGCGATCGCCGTCACTAAAGGTAAAATTCCCTCTACGGCTTGATATTTGTGGTTGAGAGGATCGCAGAGAAATTTTTGAATATAGGCGATCGCTTCTGGGGGAGGAGGATAAGATACTACTCCTTGTCCTAAAGAAATCGTACCTGGATTTTGACGGATTAGTTCGCCAATTACGGGAATTAAAGGCGACTGTACCGCCTCCATGCGAGAATTTGAATTAAATCTTAGTTTTGCCTCAGACATCTAATCTCGGTCAGCTTAGTTAAATTGAATCCATGATGATATTTTCTCTGGAAATGACCAGGCAAGTAAGATTTTAATTAAAGATATTTGAAGTGCCAATCTTTCTTAAGCGCGATCGCTTTTGCTTTAAATCTTGTTCGATCTGATTTGTAACTATCGCTGATAGGCGATCGCGACTGACTTAGATTACTTTTACATTACCAAATTCATCGGACTTTGAGATTTTGTTCCGTTGGGACAAACGCAGGGGAATCTCTTGATGCTCTTGTAGCGCACCCCAAAATTGCTCTAGCGTCTGACCATTATTGAATCGGCGATCGCTAAAAACCATTTAAACTTATGGCTTTCTTTCCCAGAGAAATTTTCTTTCTGATTCTTTTATAGGAACATCGTTAATGCTGGCTTCTCTTCTTTTCATCAAGCCGTTTTCGGCAAATTCCCAATTTTCGTTACCATAAGCGCGATACCAAAAACCCCCGTCGTCATGCCATTCGTATTCAAAACAAACAGAAATACGATTGTCCATAAAACTCCAAAGTCTTTTCTCAAGGCGATAATCTAATTCTTTTGCCCACTTACGCTTTAAAAAAGCAATAATTTCTTCTCTGCCGTTGATAAACTCGGCACGATTGCGCCATTGAGAATCAACAGTATATGCTAATGCCACTTTTTCGGGGTTGCGAGTATTCCAGGCATCTTCCGCACCTTGGACTTTGGCTTTAGCGGTTTCTAAGGTAAATGGTGGTAGTGGCGGTTTGGTTTCCATTTTGAGGAATAGTTAGTAGTTAGTGGTTAGTGGCTAGTAGTAAAAGTTTGAAGTGAGTTAATAATCGTTATTTTTTCTAAGCTTTAAACTAGACAAGATTTGAAATTTTGGCGCAGCCGTTCGGCATTGAGATTGCGACCGATAAATACTAGTTCGTTTTTACAAGATTCTTCTGGTTGCCAAGGTCGATCTGGTCTGCCGTCAAAAATCATGTGGACTCCTTGAAAGACAAAGCGGTTGTTTTCTCCTGCAACATTGAGAATGCCTTTCATGCGGAAGATATTTGGTCCTTGAGTTTGCAGTAACTCGGTTAGCCACTTATTTAATTTTTCGAGATCTACTTCTCCAGGTTCGACAATCGCAAAAGATCCAACAGATTCATCGTGTTCGTGTGCGTCTTCTACTAGTAGTTCTGGTTCGATTTCTAAGGCTTGTTCTAAATCGAAGGCTTTAACTCCAAGTACGGAATCCATTGCGATCGCCGAATTTTGGGTACGATAGATTTTTACCATCCCGTTCATCGAACGAATTTTTTGCTCTAATTGTTCTAATTCTTTTGGAGTAACTAAGTCGATTTTATTGAGCAAAATTACGTTGGCAAAAGCAATTTGTTCCTGTGCTTCGTCGCTGTCCCAATGATCTTGGATGTGTTTGGCATCGACGACGGTAACTACCGCATCTAAATTTAATTGAGTTTGAATTTCTTCATCGACAAAAAAGGTTTGAATTACTGGTGCGGGGTCGGCAAGTCCTGTGGTTTCGATAACTAAGTGGTCGAACTTATCGCGCCGTCGCATCAAGTTACCAATAATCCGAATTAAATCGCCTCTCACCGTACAGCAGATACAGCCATTATTCATTTCAAAGATTTCTTCATCGGCATCAATAACTAGCTGATTGTCGATGCCAACCTCGCCAAATTCATTGACGATTACTGCCACCTTTTTGCCGTGTTCGTAAGTTAAAATGCGATTTAATAATGTAGTTTTACCCGCACCAAGATAACCAGTCAAAACGGTAACTGGTACGGATTTTTTTTCTATAGTTGCAATCATAATTAAGTTAAATATTTATAACAGTTTTTAGCTTGCCTCAAAAGCTTTTAGTATTAACTTTCTAAAATTTGCTTTATATCTGCTTCAGTAATTAAAGATATCGATCTGTGAATTTTGTATTGCTTTGGGGGAGTAGTCATTATTGCAATAACGGTTTCTATAGGAGGGCAATTAGGTTCGTGACACTGAAGTTGATTGATGGAAATAGGTATTTTCGTATCTATCTCCGATTTTTGATAAATCCAAGCTTTAATTTGGGCGATTTTTTCTGTATTAGTTTTGTAATTAGATTTAGCAAACAAATCCATAATCTTAGGTAGAAAATCAAAAGATTGTTGACAGATAAATTCTTAACTTGTAGGTAAGAATATGCTATCGCTTTAAAAAAATCTAAGAAGTTTAATTTGTTACACCAAAGCTTTCTAAAATAGTCTTAAGATAAATTTTTTCAACCAAATCCTTTACTAGCAAAAGATTGTTGATAAATTATTACTTCTCCATTCTGTCCTCCTGCTGCCAAATGTGTGCCTGTAGGATGCCAGGTTAAACTGGAAAAACCTTGAGCAACTCCTTTTAGTGTTTGGACAAGTTTTTTGCCCTGTTGCCACAGATTAATACAGCCATCATCGCCAGTAGAAGCCAGCAGTGAAGAATCAGGTGAAAAAGCGATCGCCCGTACCGTTTTTTGATGTGGTAAGATATGACTCTGCCAATTTTTTGCTGTTTGGTTAAACTGCCAGACAACAATTCCCTCCTGACAAGATGCTGCTAATAATGGTTGAAGTCGATCTTGTGACCAGGCTACCTGACTGACTTTACCAGGAAACCCCTGCATCAACCAGGGAGGAGGATTATCCCAACGGAGTATAGAAATCGTGCGATCGAGATTGCCTGAAGCTAAATACTTGCCGTCAAAAGACCAGGCACAGTCGAGGCTAGCACCAGGAACTTCTAGCAGATATGGTTTTTCTTGCCAGTCACTACTCTGCCAAACTTTTACCCCACCGTGTCCGCTAGCGGCGAGTAAGTTTCCTTGAGGATGCCAAGCCAAACTAAAGACTGAAGAAACATCAAAATTGAGACTGGCAATTATTTCTTTAGTTTCAGCATCCCAAATTTTTATTTGGCGATTAACAGCAAAAGCTAAAAGATTCTTTTGGGGATGCCAAGCAAGGGAGTCGATCCAGGCGGTACCGCCATCGAGAGTAGTAGTTAATTCAAATTTAGCAGAAGTTGCTAAATGCCAAATTTTTACTTCTCCTGCTTGTCCTGCCGTTGTCAACCATTGTCCATCGGCAGAAAAACCTACACAGTCCAAAGAATAATTAGTATCTGAAGCAAGTAAATCTATAGTGTCTTCTTGCCATAAAGCCAATTCTCCGCCAGCAGATGCGATCGCCAAACAATTACCATCAGGCGACCAAGTTAAATCTCTAATATATTCGGATAACTGTTGTTTATCTTTTAGTTTGAACTGTATTTTGGCAGTAGTTTTTACGATTTTTCTTACCTCATTTATATTTAATCTTATCTATACATACGATAGATAATTTAAAATTGCCGTAGAAAGAAACACGATACCGACCGCAGCGATCGCGCCACCAGCAAAACGAGTAAGATGTTTGAGAGATACGCGACCGACTGCTTTACTAACAACCAAATATATTCCCAGAGAAATTGCCAATTGAATTACGCTAAAACCAATGAGATACGCTACTAAAGGAGTGGGTTCCGCGCCCAAAATGCCTTCTCCGTAGGCGTAACCGTGAAATATACCAGCTAGTGCCGCTAGTCCAGCTATAGTTATGGTGTGGTTATCAGTTGGTCTGCGAGCGTTTTGCATAACGAGTAACACTCCAAACAGCACTACAGAAGCAGCAATAACTATTTCGGGAATGGGTAAATCGATCGCGCTTAAATGAATTCCCGCACCGAGTCCCGTAGCAACTACAAAAGCCACTGGAACTATAATTCCACCAGCTATTGCCACCGCCATCAAACCGCTAGCAATGATAAAAGCTAAATGGTCTAAGCCAATCATCGGGTGTCCCAAGCCAGATATGATGCCTTCAAAAAAATTGGCGGGCATTCTGCCACCGAGGGGATGATGGGCAAAAGCGGGTGCGGCGATCGCAAATTCGACACCGACGATCGCGGTAGCGATTACTAGATTGCGTAATAGTGAGTTATGTTTTGCTGTTTTCATGTTTGTATTTCTTTAAACTAAACAAGTTAGAAAGCCTTCTCTCAGTTGGGACTCGTTGAGGTTGCGTCCGATAAATACTAGTTCGTTGGTTTTGATTTCATCTGGTTTCCAGGGTTTTCCTGGTCTACCATCCAATGTCATGTGTACACCCTGAAAGACAAAGCGTCGGTCTTCATCATCAACGTTGAGGATACCTTTCATGCGAAAAATATCCTGTCCGATCGCCTGTACTAATTGGTAAAGCCAGCGATTTAACCGTTCGCTATTGACTACACCTGTATGGCTGATGGCAATAGAACCAACCGATTCATCGTGTTGGTGTGCGTCTTCTTCTAGAAATTGGGGATCGATCGCCAGAGCGTTTTTGAGATCGAATGCTTGTCTGTTCAAAATTGAATTAATGTCGATGTTGCAGTTTTGGGTAGGGTGAAATTGCGCGATCGCATTCATACTGCGAATCTTATTAGTTAATTCTCTTACTACTTCGACTGTAACTAAGTCTGTTTTATTGAGTAAAATTACATCGGCAAAAGCAATTTGTTCCTGTGCTTCATCGCTATCCCAATGGACTTGTATATGTTTGGCATCGACCACGGTAACAATAGCATCTAATTGGGTTTGTTTATATAAAATTTCATCGACAAAAAAAGATTGAATTACTGGTGCGGGGTCGGCAAGCCCAGTGGTTTCAATTACTATACAGTCGAAACGGTCGCGATGTTCTAACAATTTACCTATCAAACGAATCAAATCGCCCCTTACGGTACAGCAGATGCAGCCGTTGTTCATTTCCAAGATTTCTTCGTCGGCATCGATAACTAACTGATTGTCGATCCCAATTTCGCCAAACTCATTAACGATGACCGCTATTTTCTGACCGTGCTTTTGTGTCAGGATGTAATTTAGCAAAGTGGTTTTACCCGCTCCTAAATATCCCGTCAGGACGGTTACGGGTATTTTGTTAAGGAGCCGTCTCCGTCTTTTTAAGGCGGAGCTTGTGCGCTCCGTAAGTCGATTACTTCGTCTCATGATGCTGACAATGAATTATCTCATTGGTGCGTCGTTCTAATTCGGCAGGGTCAATTAGTTCTGCCTCAATTGCCATTTGTTCTAAAGCCTCTAACCAACGCTGATAGTAATCCCAACTCGGATCGTTGCGATCGTGTTTTGACTCCCATTCGGCGATCGAAGCAATTAATTCTTGGCGAAAGTCTTCCCATTCATAGTGACCTTGTTTGGCTAAAGCCAGTGCCATACCGAAAGCCAAACCTTCCCAGTCGCGATCGAACTTGAGTTCGCCATTGTTTCTGGGTGGTGATTCTTCGCTACCCATTAGAGTAGTTGCGGCAAAATGCTCGAATTTTAGTTGCATCTTGGTAGTTAGTAGTTAGTAGTTAGTGGTTAGTGGTTAGTTGTAATCTATATTCTGTCTATGCTGAGGGCGATTCAACTAAAGCTACACCCATCATCGCTTCTGGGGTAACTAAAGCGGCTAATTCTGCTTCGCTCATGCCTTCCGTACCAGTAGGTCTTTGGGGCAAGACAAACCAGCGAATCTGCGCGCTACTATCCCAGACGTGAATTGTTACATCGTCGCCTAAATCCACGCCAAATTCTTTGAGTACGGCTCTTGGCTCTCTAGCGGCTCTAGCGCGAAAGGTAGGATCTTTATACCAATACGGGGGTAAACCCAAGGTGGGCCATGGATAGCAGGAACAAAGAGTACAGATAATCAGGTTATGGACTTCGGGAGTGTTTTCGACTATTTTCATGTGTTCCCCTTCGGCACCAGACATTCCAGGCGGCAAACCGATGTTAGAAACCGCTGCGTTACAGTTCTCTAAGAGACTGGCTTTAAATTCGGGGTTAGTCCAGGCTTTTGCCACAATTTTTGCTCCGTTGAAGGGTCCCATTTCCGTCTCAAAGTAGTTGAGAACTTTATCGACGGTTTCACCAGAGATAATGCCTTTTTCAATTAACAGAGATTCTAAAGCGCGAACGCGAGCGGCACTATAAATTTCGCGATCGCTATCGTAACTAAAGCCGTTGTACTCGGTCATATATCATTGCTCCTTCATTCATTTAGAGGGATTTAGGGTATAGGCAACAGGGAACAAAAAATGAAAATTATTCTTTATGCTGCTTCCAAATAGGTTTCAAATAAATCGTTGTAGTAAACGTTATTTGGTTCTGCCATTTCTCCCCACAACGCGGTGGCTTCAAACTTGACGTTATAGACTGGCATTGGTTCGCCCAAACCATCGGTAGTAGAGAAAAAATAAGTATAGGGTGCGTCGTAAACGACATCGATGGTGCCGATTTTGCCCCGTAAGTTTCCTGGTAAGCGAGTGTGATCTGTAGGTGGAGTATCTTTTACGCGAATTTTGTCTCCTACCGCAAATTTTGGCGTAACTTCTACATTTCTCTGGGGAGAATCTCCTTCACGCAGATATTTAATCACCTGTTCGTCAATCGCTACGGCTTGTTTTTGCGGTAAGGGTGCATTGCCTAAATTTCCATCTTCCAGATATAGTGCAGTTTTGGCATCCAGTTCTTCTTCGGTAATATAGCCTTCATCAATAAAAAAGCCAGATATACCCCCCAACCATTTCTCGTAATAGCGATATTTAAAATAGTCAAAGGGGTTCATTGCCTCAGCACCCATGCGTAGATGACCCCAAGTCCAGGTACTGTCAAAAGCAGTAGGTACATTACTCATAGAGTAATCTGGTATGGCGACTGCTTCTAGATGGTTACTCAAACCCATCATCGCGACGTGAATGCCAAAAATTCGTTCTTCCCAGGGAACGACAAACACTCGCTTTTGAAAATCGATTTCTCCTAGACCTTCTAGTCCTGCTAGATTGTGCTGTAGTTTCATTTCGTACAATTGTTAGTGGTAAGTGGAGTAGTAGTTAGTAGCTATCGCTGTTTAAATATTCATTGCAACACGAAACCCGATCGCTCGATTTAAAGAATCTGCTGGATAACCCGAACGATGCGCCGAACGACAGTGAGATGGTTTGTTTGCCCAAGAACCACCCCGTAGAATACGACATTCCGATTTACCGCCTGTTGCCCAAGCTTTACCGTTACTTGGTGCGCCGCGATAGTTTTCGTGCCAAACATCGGCACACCACTCTCTGACATTGCCGTGTAGGTCATATAAACCAAAAGCATTGGGCATAAAGCTACCTACTTCAGTGGTTTGATGGCGATAGGGAATCCCTGTTTCTGAGGCATAAGCAAAGGTGCTGGCATAGTCGGCTAAGTTTCCAGTGACGGTATCGCCATAACTAAAAGGAGTTTGAGTATTTGCTCTACAAGCATATTCCCACTCTGCTTCGCTCGGTAAGCGGTATGGTTTGCCAGTATATTGAGTTAGGCGATCGCAAAACTCTACTGCGTCTAACCAGGAAACACATTCTACAGGCAGGCGATCGCCTTGGAAATGTGAGGGATTGGGGTTTAGTTGCCGTTTTACCTGGGGCAAATTAGCTACAGTGCGCCATTGTGCCTGTGTTACGGAATACTTACCTAACAAAAATTTTGGTACTCGAACCTGATGTTGAGGACGTTCGCGATCGCTGCTGAATTTTTCTTTGGTAGATGAACCCATGAGAAATTTGCCCTCTGGAATCGCCACCATAGCCAGAGTTTGATAGTTTCCCAAGCTTTCGGTATAAAGATTAGCTTGATGATAGGTCTGTTGCTCGATCTGTCCCTGGCGATCGATTTTAATGGTTGCAAAATCGAAGGAGGGCAAATTCAAATTTGAACTAGGGGCAGTAGCTAAAGCACGACTTCCACAAACCGCCGTTGTCAAACCTGCTCCACCATAACTCGTTAGTTTAAAAAAGTTACGTCTTTTCATTTTAAGCATGATTCTCTAATGTTAAAAATCGGTTTTTTAAAACTTATAAGATGACGCTTGCTTGATTTTCTTGTTTTTAATTGCCAACTAATTTAAACTATATTTAAAACAAAAAAGCTAAAATTAAATGCTTTTTGGCGTACTTTTGTCAAACATAAAATATATAATTTAATTGAATAAAATAAAAACTTATTCGTTGTTGTTTTTATTTAGTTAATAATAAAAAAGTACAGCGAAATGTAGCTGAAGATACTAAAAAGAATAGATTTGTGTAAAAAACTGTTAACTTTTAAATTTAATAGATTATTTGAATTTTTGTTTTGCCTTTAAAGTATTTACCAAACTGCAACCTTATTGTTATTAAAATAGATATTTATTATATTTCTTTTCAATTTTTATAATAAAACAAGTTAGAACAACTAATTGCCCTAACTTGCAACGTACTATTTTTTAGTAGTTAGTAGTGTTAATTTACCACTTCTTGTAAGGTAAGAACTTACCGCACATAACTATTTGTACGCGATCGCCTTTAGGATCTTCCACTTTTTCGACTTCAATAGAAAAGTCAATGGCACTCATAATGCCGTCGCCAAACTTTTCGTGAACCACAGCTTTAACTGGCATTCCGTAGACTTGCATGATTTCGTAAAAACGATAGATCAATGGGTCGGTGGGAATTAAAGGATCGAGAGAACCTTTTAAAGGTGGAATGGTTAGAGGTTCTGCCAAAGATTCGGGTAAACCTAAAGCCGTAACAATTTTGGTGGCTTCGTCCATGCTGGCACTGGCTTGACGATAGATCACTGAAGCAATCCAGGTTTCGTCCATGCCTACAGCTTTTTCAAGATCTTTAAAGGTCATACCTTTGTCTTTTTTTGCTGCTAGTAGTTTTTGGGTGATTTCGGGAAATTCTTTCATAATTTAATTCCTATTAATAGTTAGTAGTTAGCAGTTCGTAGTTCGTAGTTAAAAAACTTTGAATTCCGAACAAATGATGTGTTTTCTGAGAAAACATGGCAGTCGCTATATTCCGAATTCCGAATTCCGAATTCTGAACTCAAAAGCTGTCTCTTACCTAATCCTCGCCTCTTCTACTGCTTTGGTTTCGCGATACAAATGGTCTTCCATTTCTTGTTTCAACTTTAGATAGTCGGGATGATTTTCTACTTCTGCGCGGTCGCGGGGACGGGGAAAAGGCACTTCTAGAACTGTGGCAATTTTGGCTGCTGGTCCTTTGGTCATCATGGCGATGCGATCGGATAGCAATAAAGCTTCGTCGATGCTGTGGGTAATCATAATCGCGGTTTTGCGCTGCTGTTCCCAAATCCGCTCGATTTCATCTTGTAGAAAGCCGCGAGTTAGGGCATCCAACGCGCCAAATGGCTCATCCATAAGTAAGATCTGAGGATTTATCGCCAAAGCTCTAGCAATCCCTACTCTTTGCCGCATTCCTCCCGATAGTTCGTGGGGATGTTTGGTTTCGGCACCAGTTAAGCCGACAAGCTGAATGTTTTCTTTGATAACTCGCTGCTGCTGTTTGACCGACATCTTAGGATAAACCGTTCTAACGGCAAAACCGATGTTATCCTGTACCGTCATCCAGGGCATTAGGGCATAATTTTGAAATACCATACCGCGATCGGGACCTGGTTTATTTACTACATTGCCGTTTATAGCCACAGTGCCAGTGGTTGCCTGACTCAATCCTGCAATAATATCGAGCATGGTCGATTTACCACAGCCAGAAGGACCGATAATCGTAACAAAGGTATTATGTTCGATATTAAGATTGATATTCTCAATAGCCGTAAAATCCGATTTACTTTTGCCTGTCAGCTTATCTAACCAGCCATTTTTACCAGAAAAGGTTTTAGAAACATCCCGTAGGGAAATTTGATAGGTAGTGTCACTGTCTGCAGTCACAGTATCGGCGTGGTTTGAGTTGAGAGAAGTGTTAGTGGTCATTATTTTTTACCAAAAGATACTAATTTTTCTAAATAAGCAAAGATTTGGTCGAGGATAACGCCCACAATGCCAATAATGAAGATAGTTACAAAAATATTCGGGATATAAAGATTGTTCCACTCATTCCAGATAAAGTAGCCCAAACCAGTACCCAACAACATTTCTGCCGCTACAATTACCAGCCAGGCAATACCCATGCTGATACGTAACCCAGAAATAATATTGGGTAATGCCGCAGGAATAATAACTTTGAAAATTGTCCGCCACTTAGATGCACCCAAAGTTTTAGCAACATCGAGATAGTCGGAACTGACGTTAGCAACTCCAAAGGCGGTGTTATTAAGGGTAGGCCAAATGCTGGCGATCGCAATAATAAACACCCCCGTCATTTCCGAGTCGCGGAATAAATATAGACCTATAGGTAGCCACGCTAGAGGCGATACGGGTTTTAGCAGTTGGAAATAAGGGTTGAAGGCTTTGAAAGCTACTTGAGAAATGCCTACCAAAATACCTAATGGTACGGCGATAACTGAAGCTATGGTATAACCAATCGCAACTCTTCTCAAGCTTATTAATAGGTTCCAGCCAATTCCCAAGTCGTTGGGACCATTGTTATAAAAAGGATGTGTAACCCAATACCATAATTCCTGGATAGTTAGAGTGGCAGTAGGAAACCCTTTGGACAAAATTTTCATTCTCGCCCCAATTTCCCAAAGCCCTAGAAATAGGACTAATGAGAGTAAAAACAGCAGTAAAGCTCTAACATTCTCATTTTCGAGGAAGTTACTCTCGCGATCGCTTTGTATTGTTCCTTTTTGTACTGCGGTCATTTCATTTACCATTTAGCATTTAATATTTTTCATTTATCACTGTTTAATGTTCAATGCTCAATGATTAAACGCCGTATTTATCAATTTGCTGTTGGACGTATTGCTGGGGATTTTCGGGATCGAAGGTGTCGAACTCTAGTTTTTCAGTACGATAGATATCCTCTGGAGGTGTCTGCCCTAGTTCTTGGGCTAATTCTCTAGCTACGTCAGTTAAGAAAATCTCTTGACCTACTTCGTCATACTTACCTTCACCTAAGACCTCTTTAACTTCTCCACTTCCCTGTAAATCCCACCTTACTAACTGAGAAGAAATCCAGTTGGCAAAGCTCTGCCAGGGATAGGGATCGAAAGCAATGCGATCGGGTATTTCTCGACTATTGCCCTGACCGTCATCAAAATTGCCTGTAAGAACCGCTTCTACCACTTCTACAGGCTGATTGAGAAAGGCTCGTTCGGAAATCGCCTTAGCAATTTCAGGACGGTTGGCAGGATCTTGAGCGTAGCCAGCCGCTTCAATAATCGATTTATTTAATGCCCTAAAAGTATTGGGATTTTGTTCGATCCAGGCATCGCTGGCGGCAAAGGCACAGCAGGGATGACCAGGCCATAATTCTTTGGTGAGTTTGTGAATGTATCCCACTTCCTCATACACCGCCCGCTGATTGAACGGATCGGGCATCAGATAAGCGTCGATATCTCCCGCCACTAACTGAGCGATACTGTCTGGTGGCGGTACGGGGCGAATTTTGACATCTTTATCTGGGTCTATGCCCCCTGTCGCCAAATAGTACCTTAACAGAAGATTGTGCATCGAATAGGGGAACGGCACGCCCATAACAAAGCCTTTAAAGTCGGCAGGACCGTTTACTTTTCCCTTATGTCTGTTAGCAACGGTAATTGCCTGACCGTTAATATTTTCAATGCTGGCTAACTTCACGCCAAAAGATGCCGAACCCAAACCTAAAGTCATAGCAATGGGCATTGGTGCCAGCATGTGATAGGCATCTAGTTCCCCTGCGATCGCCGAATCGCGAACCGCTCCCCAACTGGGCATTTTTACTACTTCAGCATTAAAACCATACTTAGAATAAAAGCCTAACGGTTCGGACATAATAATTGGCGTAGCGCAGGTAATAGGAATAAAGCCAATCCTTAAGTCTTTCTTTTCGAGATTTTCTGTTCCTTCGGGCGGTGGAGAATCTTCCGTTGCAGCTTGTTCTCCTCCATTGTTATTAGGAGCGCAATTTGCCAAAGTTACTAAAGCTGCACCAACCGCTAAATTCTTCAAAAAGCGACGGCGACTGAACTGACCGTAATGCACTACATCGCCAAAGAATTCTCCTGCCTTGGGACCAAACGCAGCGGCAAAAGCATTTTCAATACCTCCTGCCTGTCTGGCTAATTCTAATACCAGTCTTTCTCGTTTGGGATCGCCTTTACCCGCCACTTTAAGCAACAGGTTTTTACGCAAATCGGCAGCATTAACCGCATCTGCTGCCTTAAAGACATCTGGCTTATAAACCCCCATTTTAATCAGGTCGTCGATCATCTCCACTGGATCTTGAGGCATATCTTCCGCCATAAACTTCCAGTGCTCGGCAGTCATGTGAAAACCACCGCAGACCATACACCACAAATCTAATTCACTGAGATTTCCCCTTTGGGAGTCGAGATTACCCCATTTATTTGTTGCGTTTGTTGTTGAGGAAATGACCATAACTATAATAAATACTCTGACTTAATTAACTTAAAATTTTTGTCTACAAAACTTTAGTAGCCGATGATACGTAATGCTAATTAAAGATTTACTAAATGTATTTAATAGGCTTTATCAATAGGGTTTTCTGTTAGATCTCTTGCGTCGTTTTTTAGTCGATCGCTAGATCTTACTACGTGCAACCTTTTATTTGACAGGCATTTACGCACTAATAATGTTTGACTTGCGTACATATTACCAATTGATTTTGCTATTTTCATCAAACAAGTTTTGGCAAAAATAGGATTTTTTTTAGATTGTTTTGTATGAAATTAATGCTATTGTTTTAAGTTTTTGTAGTGTTTTATACTAGAAAATTAGTATAAAATAATCTCCACAGGGTTCGCCGTGACATTTATTTACTTCAACGGTTGTATGTACCAGCGATGGAATATAACTGACTCTCATGAACTGAGTTCTTGAACTTTGCTTAATTGTCTATTTTCAAGCTAGGTTTAGTATGAGGACGCGACTATATAACTAACGAACTTTTTTTGCTAGTTCGGCGATGTTGTCAAATTCAAATTTATCGATCTCATTTTTAATTGCTTCGGCTAAAAGAGGGTGTTCTTGCCTGATTACATCTAACAGATTATTTAGTTTCTTTTCGTCTAAAGCATTGGCAGCTTGCTCTAGCTGTGTTAGCCATTCTTCAGGCATAACTTTTAGTGTATCTGGTTCTAAGATAAACTCCTCTAGAGATGAGGCATTATTTGTCGCCATCTCAGAGCTGGCTTCAGTTTCATATACATAACTTACTCCCAAATGTTTGGCTATCTTCTCTAGCAAAGCTGCCTCTCTAAATGGTTTGGCGATAAAATCATCGCAACCAGAGGCTATAATTATTGTTTGCTCTTCTTCAAAACTAGATGCTGTGAGAGCAATTATTTTAATATTTTTAGTAGTTGGATTCGCTTTAAGCCTTTGAGTAGCTTCGTAACCATTCATGACAGGCATCCGCATATCCATGCAAATTAAATCTGGTTGCCAGGCTTGGGCTATATCTAAGGCTTCTGCTCCGTTAACTGCTTCTTGCAGTTCAAAACCTAAATCCCCTAAAATCTGCTGTAATATTTCTCTATTTTCTGCAACATCATCGACTATTAAAATACGGTATGTAGAGCGGTCGGGTGCTAGACCAATGACTTGTTGACTGGTAGGATTAACTGTTATTTCTGTTTCTCTAACTGGTTCTGTAACTATATTGAATTTAAATATCGAACCTTTTCCTACCTGGCTGCTAACGCTGATATCTCCTCCCATTAATCGAACGAATTGACGACTAATGGCTAAACCAAGTCCCGTTCCCTCTTGGAATTGTCTACCCGTTCTAGTTTGTATGAAGGCGTTAAACAGAAGTTCTATATCTTCTTCGGCTATACCTTTGCCAGTATCCTCAACTTCAAATAATAGTATTTGGCGATCGCCAGAATCTGGTTTTACCCTCAAAACTATCTTTCCTTCCTCAGTAAACTTAATAGCATTGCTCAAAAGATTGATAATTACCTGACGTAGTTTTTGTTCGTCAATACAAATATATTGAGGAGTATCTGGGTGAAGTTCAAATAAAAAGAGCAAGTTTTTCTGTCGAGCTTTAATTTGTAACATTTCTCGGATATTGTCGAGCATTTGGAGAAAATTGAAGCTAGTTGAGTTCAAAATCATTCTTCCTGCTTCAATTTTGGACATATCGAGAACATCGTTTATTAGATTGAGTAGATGTTCTCCACTGCGATAAATAGTTGCTAATTTTTGTTGTTGATAATCAGTAGCAGATCGATCTTTTTGCAGAATTTGAGTAAAACCGAGAATTGCATTTAGTGGTGTACGCAGTTCGTGGCTCATATTAGCAAGAAAGGTACTTTTAGCTTGATTGGCTACTTCTGCTTTTTCTTTGGCTTTTATCATTTCTTGAAAAAGCTCTGACTGTTTAATTGCCACACCCAAATGACTACTTACTTGTTGCAGAAGTTTAACTTCCTCTGGCTGCCATTCCCTGGGTTGAGAATGTTGATAAGCAGCTAGTAAACCCCAGATTCTTTCACCTACAAAAATTGGTACTTTTAAATAAGCTCTAATGTGAAATTTTTCTAGGTCTTCTATATTACATAGAGAAGGCTCTGTCTTGCAAATATCGTCAACCTTATAAACATCAGCAAAAAAATTGTAGTTATTTTCTTCTTGGTTCATTAAAAAAGAATCATTCCATTCTGCTTGACGAGCGTTAGTAATTAATGGAAACCAGCCGTCTTTTCTAGATTCGTGAATGAATTTACCGCTCCGATCTATGTTGAATCGATAGATAATTATTCGTTCGCATTGAAGAATTGTTCTTACTTGTGAGGTAGTGACTTGAAAAATTTCTTCAATATCCAAACTTTGACGAATATTTTTGATAATTTCATTCAAAGCTCGTTCGTATTCATTAACCTTTTCAACTTTTTGCTTGGCTTGAGCTAAAGCCTGATTGGTTTGTTCGAGGTCAAAGGTGCGCCTGGCAACTCTAGCTTCTAATTCTTCATTAATATTTTTTAGGGTTTTCTCTGCTTGTTTTTGTTGGGTAATATCTCTCAAAGTTCCCAGAATACCGATTACGTTGCCGTTTTCATCAAGCAAAGGAGATTTGTTAGCTTCGAGTACAATTTCTATTCCTTCGGCAGTAATGTGCGTCTCCACTACGCTCAGTTCGGCTTGTCCACTAGAAATAATGTTGCGATCTCTTTCTACATAAGAGACTAACTGCTTCTCTGTCCAAGGTAAATCGTAGTCAGTTTTACCAATAATTTCGTCGGGAGAACTAAGTTCCACAAGTTTGGCAAAGCCTTTATTGCAGCCAATATATGTTAAATTACGGTCTTTCCAAAAAACTGACTTGGTAATTGTGTTTAAAACAGTTTGTAATAGTTGTTGCGATCGAAATAGCTTCTCTTGCGTAAGTTTGTAATCAGTAACATCTACCGCAATGCCCACAGTTCCAGCCACATTTCCTTCTGCATCTCGAAAAGGGGTTTTAGAAGTTTCGAGCCATCTTTCTATTTTATCTTGCTGTATGAGTTTCTCTTCTACGACCTTTCGTTGACCAGATTGAAGTACCATTCGGTCGTCGTTAATATATTGCTGCGCTAGTTTTCCAGTCCAAATATCAAAATCTGTTCTACCTACTATCTCTTCGATGTTTAAGCCACAAGCATCAGCAAAAGCTTGATTGACATTAATAAATCGGCTTTCTTCATCTTTAAGCCAAGTAATATGAGGAATGTTATTCAGTAGTGCTGTTAAATGATTTTGTTTGAGTTTTAGAATTGTTTCAGTCCGTTTTTGTGCCGAAATATTTCGCATAATCGTCGATAAACTTTCGACTGTGCCGTCAGGTTTTTTACGAGCGATGATGACTTGCGATACGGGAATTTCCTTGCCTTCTTCAGTGAGGATAGCAGCTTCTCCCGACCACGTACCTTCTTGCATTGCAGTAGGAAAAGCTTCTTCTCGATACATCTGATTAGCCCACTCAGGATGACATGAAGTTATTTTGATGCTTGTTTCTCGCTCGATTAAATCTTTGCGTAGTTCCCTGAATTGTTTATTCATCCAGATAATTTTGCCTTCGAGATTGGCAATCCCAATATAATCTGAAGTGGTTTCTAAAATAGTAGTAAGTTGTTCTTGTTCTTGTTCTAATTTTTTACGATCGCTGATATCTCTAATAATGCCAACTATGTATTCTTCACCTAAGTATTCGAGATAGTTAGCCGAAATTTCTATTGGAAATGTTTCCCCCGATTTTTTTTGGTGGTAAGATTCCAAATACAAGTTACGATTATGCTTAATCACTTGACTAACTTCGTTCCAATCATTTTCGGCTTCGGGACAAATATCGTACAAACGTAGAGAACACAATTCTGAGTGAGAATATCCCAAGCTGTTACAACAAGCTGGGTTGGCATCGATGATTTGAGCATTTAACTTGAGAACGAGAATATGATCGGCAAAATTATCCAAAGTAAATTTGGCAAATTTTAGTTCTTGTTCGGCTTTTTTGCGATCGCTGATATCAAAAATAACCCCTTCTAAGAATTGCAATTGACCATCTCGGTCGTAAATACCTTTTCCTTTCTCAGAATGCCAGCAAATATTGCCATTGCGGTGTATTATACGATATTGAACATCGAATGATTGACGGTTCTTTATGGCTTTTCCCATTTCCTGCAAAAGATGTTCTCGATCTTCAGGATGAATAATGCTTGTATAAGTTCTAATACGATTATTAATAAAGTCATCTGCTGGATAACCAGTTAACTCCTCAACGAAAGGACTAATATAATCCGCAGTTAAATCCCAATCGTATTTGCAACGATAAACTGCACCATCAATATTAGACACTAAGGTGCGGAACTTATTTTCATTCTCTTGAAGTAATTGCTCGGCAGCTTTGCGATCGCTTATATCTCGCATAATCGTCGATAAATTTACTAAAGTACCGTCAGGTTTTTTATGAGCGATTATGACTTGTGATACGGAAATTTCCCTGCCATCGCAATCGATCAGTGCGGCTTCTCCCGACCAAGTTCCCCGTTCGACTGCAATCGGTACGCCTTCATTAAATATTTTTTGGCTTATCCAGTCGGGATGAAAAACTGGAAAATATACATCGTTGTTTTTATAGTCTAAATCGGGATTAAGAGCTTGTAGAGGCTGATTGAGCCAAGTTATTTTTCCATCAGGAGTACTGGTACCAATAAAGTCCGTTGTGGCTTCTAAAATATCTATAAGTTGTTGTTGCTGTTGTTGGAGTTGTTTGCGATCGCTAATATCTTGTACTTGAGCATAGGCAAACCCTTCTCCTTCATACTCTAGATAATTACTAATAATTTCAACGGGAAAAACTGTGCCATTTTTATGTTGGTGATAAACTTCAATTCTGATAAAAGTTTTTTGCTTTATTTCTTGCCAATAATCAGACCATTCATGAGGTTGTAAATCGGGATTGATATCCCAAACATAAAGTTCTTGTAATTCATCACGACTGTAGCCATGAGTCGAACAAGCCGATTTATTAAAGTTAATCAAACGACCCTCATAGTCGATCCAGAAAATATTAGTTGCTGAATTATCTACTGCAAATTGGGTTAAACTTAGCGATTTTTCAGTTCTTTTGCGATCGCTAATATCCCGACAGATACAAATTAATTTATTTTCATCGAGAGAAAATAAACTTACTTCCTGGATAAAGCTACTACCATCCTTACGTAGTGCAGTTGCTTCTCCACTCCAGGTTTTAGAATTAGCTAAGATTGGAAAAACTTCTTGCTGAAAACGCTTTACTTCTTCTGGAGAATAAAGAATTTCCCAGGATTGCCCGACGAGTTCATTTTTTTCATAACCAAACAGTGAAATATGACTTTGGTTCAAATATTCAAACTTACCATCTTGCAACATGGCTATGCCATCTACTGAAGATTCAATCGCTTTAGATTTGAGCTTGGCATCGGCAAACAGACGAGCATTGTGAATGGCGACCGCTGCTTGAGAACAGAGAAATTCTAAAACAATCGTTTTTTCGAGATCGAACAAACCTTTAATGCTAGAAGCGTGTAAATACAAAACTCCAATTAATTTCTTTTGGTGTCTGAGAGGTAAAGCCAAAATACTTTGGGGTTTTTGCTCTAGTAAATAATTATCAATAATAGGCAGATCGGTTTCTAGATTATTAACTAAGACTATTTTTTGAGTGTTTTTAACATAATTGATTAATCGTACTGGATTGTTAGAACTTGACTCTAAGGATTGAACCACAAATTCTATATTTTCTGTATCGGCAATGAGGTTAATTTGCCAGTCCCCAGGATTATTTTCTAAAGCCAAAATCAGGCGATCGCTACCTGAATTTTGAAGTATAATTTGACTTAGTTTATTTAATAACTCATCGAGTTCGAGGGTTTCTGTTAGAACTTGTGCCGATTTAAGAATATTAGTTAAATCGAAAGCCTCATTAAAACTATAATTAGTCTGTTCGGAATCAGATAAATAATTGGAGTTACTAGCAGTAGATAGTAATGACAGGGCTTGTAAGGAATTAAATGCCTGGGCTTTTAGTTGTAGGATTGGACGTAGTAATTCGGAATAATGCTGTTTTAAATAGTCGATTTTTGCTTTTGCCCCCCATAGGACATAACAATAATAAGCTTCCTGCATATAGCCTGCTGCTACTTTTTCTTTGCTCCAGTTGAGATAAAACTTAGCTGCCAGTTCGTTTGCCAGAGCTTCGTCTTGAATGAAACCATTTGCTTTGGCACTGGCAATGGCGCGATCGTAAAAATCTCCAGCTTCATATTGCTTGCCGAGAACCCGACACCGTTCTGCCTCTACTAGTTCCCAGCGATGTTGATGATTCATGGGAGCCAAAGCTGCCCAGTGGTGAAGTTTTTCTTGCTGCTGTTGCACTTTAAGCAGGAGCGACTGGCGTTCTTCTGGTTCTATGATGTCTGCGAATCGAGCAAGTTGAATTAAGGCATCGTACCAAGAATAAAGTACAGTCTGAAACGACCCTACACCACCATCGAAATATTGGGCTGTCTCGGCAGAAAATATAACCGCCTCAGCAGTGCGATCGAACATATATGCCAGAATAGCTTGGTTTGCATGCCAGTGAAATAATGCTGCTCGATGATTGCTTGCCTGTAGTTTAGCAAGAGAGTTTTCTCGGTCGAAAATTTCTCCAGTCAATAGGTGAGGTGTTTCACTCTGCCCCAGTAAATTAAGAACGGTTTGTTGATATATTTCTTGAAAGGGTAGGCAGAATGCTTGCTTGTAGCGAACGATGACTTGCCGATAATCCTCCATTGTCAGAACAAGTTCTCCTAAGTCTTGCCCTGAATAATAAGCATATTGACCAAAACTAAACGCGCTTAAACTAAGGTTTTCAATGTCGCCAATTTCCAACCCACTATGATAGGTTTCCAGTAAAGAAGAAAGTATTTCCGACAGGCGGGTTTTCCAGTGTTCGATATATGTATAAACGACAAACCAACAGCGACACTTAAAGGTTTTTGTCTGGAGTTTTTCCAGTAAACTCAAGGCTAATTGTCCGAATTCATAACCATTCTCGTAATCTCCAATAATCCCACATAGAATCAAACCATAATCACTGTAAGACATAACAGATACATGAGAATTACCCGATTGAATGGAGAGTTCTACTTGCTTAAAAATGAACAAGGGCATCAAGTTGGGTGCTGCTATATAAGCAGGAGATACTAAAACTGTCAGTATCTCCATTGCAGCTAACAACAAAGGATCTTCCATCACGGGTAAATCTAGTAAGCTCTGGGGAGATTTATCTATCCATAAGGCTTTAGTTGTCTCAAATGCCTGCCTAATATCTTCTTGAGTGGAGTGTTGCGGAAATTCAATTCCCAAAATTTTTAATACCTGCAACCCAATGGCGATCGACTCCAAAAGCTGTCCCTGGGTTTTAGTACCGATAATTTTGATTTGCTGGACTTTGATAGTATCGAGCGAGATTTTAGCATGGTTCAATACTAAATTTGCGAACTGTTCCAACCGCTCGAAATCGGTATTGAGATAGCTTGCTTCAACAATTTCTTCATGCAGGGATAGCATTAGAGAATAGTGGGTGTCCCAGGCATTTTCGGGCAATAAGTCAATTCCAGTAGAGAAATAAGTAATTGCAGTACCATAAGCAGTAGATGACTTAGCTTTTCGTCCTGCTGCCAGATTTGAATTTGCTAAATCGTCTCTTTCCTGGGGTTGGGTAATTAGAGCGATACCTATATTTAAATGATTGACAATTTCAAACAGCCGTTCTTCCCGTTCTTCATTGGTAGAATTAGCGAGCAGTAATCGTCCTACTTGGTAATGAATGTCCTGCCTTCGCGCTTCAGGTATAAGACAATAAGCGGCTTGCTGAACGCGATCGTGTAAAAAACGGTAGGCAATTGTCAAATCTGCAAATTTATGGGAAGCATTTTCTGTGTCGAATAAACGATAAATTTCTGTTTCGGGAATAATTAAACTAGCCTGCAAAGCCGACCAGAAATCGTTAGTAACTTCTACTTCTGACCGTTGACAAATAATCGCTAAAGTCTTTAAATCGAAGCGATCGCCAATACAGGCAGCTAGCTTCAAGATATCTTGGGTTGGTTTTGGTAGCTTTTGTAGGCGACTTACCATAAATTCCATTACATCTTCAGTCAGAGCTAGTTGTCTTATTTGAAAAAGATCGCACTGCCAACAATTTTTATTGCGATTGAAAACAATATGACCATCTTCATATAGTCCTTTTAAAAACTGAGTGGTAAAGAAAGGATTACCCTGAGTTTTTTGATAAATTAGCTCTGACAAAGGAGCAGCAATAGCTTGAGAACAAAGTAGAGCGTCTGCAACTAAACAGTTTATATCTGTTTTTACTAGATGTTTCAAAGCGATCGTGTCGATTTTGACTGCTTTTCGGGTAATTTCTTCTAAACTCAAGTTTAAAGGATGGGCAGCAAATACTTCGTTATCGCGATAAGCACCAATCACTAGTAAAGAGCTATTTTTTGTTTCGCTCATTAATAGTTTTAGCAAGTTAAGAGAAGCTAAATCTGCCCACTGCAAATCGTCGAGAAAAATTACTAAAGGATGTTCTTTCTTCGTAAAAACTCGGATAAATTTATTGAAAACCAAATTAAAGCGATTTTGAGCGGCAGTGCCAGATAATTGTGGAACGGGTGGTTGTGCGCCCAAAATAAGCTCTAAATCGGGAATAACCTCAATAATTACTCTGGCATTGTTGCCCAATGCTGCCAAGATTTCTTGTTTCCATTGGCTTAATCCTTCGACTGATTCACTTAATAATTGTTTGACTAAACTACTAAAAGCTTTAACAAAAGCACTTAAAGGAATATTGCGATTAAATTGGTCGAATTTACCCTTAATAAAATATCCTTTGTGTCTGGTTATGGGCTTGTAGACTTCATTAATTAGGGCTGTCTTACCAATACCAGAGAAACCCGCTACCAGCATTAATTCCGAATTACCCTGGGCGACTCTCTCAAAGCTATCGAGTAATACTTTTACTTCTGCTTCCCTTCCGTAGAGCTTTTCGGGAATAATAAAGCGATCGCAAATATCTTTTTGTCCTAATTCAAATTGTAGAACTTCCCCATTATCGTTAAGTCGCTCCAAACAAACTTCTAGATCGTGCTTTATACCTACCGAACTTTGATAGCGATCTTCAGCGTTTTTTGCCATTAGTTTCATTACTATTTTAGAAACTACTTGCGGTATCTTGGGATCGATCTGAACGGGAGGAACTGGTGGTTTTGCCAAGTGATAGTGAATCAACTCCAGTGGTTCTTTACTGGCAAAAGGTAATTTTTGAGTCAACAGTTCGTATAAAGTCACACCCAAAGAATAGTAATCGCTGCGATAGTCCAGACAGCGATTCATCCTACCTGTTTGTTCGGGAGAAATATAAGCCAGGGTACCTTCTAAAATGTTGTAATTCTGAATCGATTTTTGTTCTTTAGATAATTGTGTGGCAATACCAAAATCTACTAGCTTTAAAATCTCCGTTTGCCTATTAAAGAGAATATTACTGGGGTTAATGTCTTTGTGAATTATGTTAGCCTGATGAACCTCTGCCAGAGCGGCAGCTATCTGAATACCTATGTTTAAAACTTCTTTGACAGTGAATTTTCTCTTTTGTAACAGGCTTTTGAGAGATTCTGCGGCAAAGTATTCTAAAGCGATCGCCACTCCATTACTATGAGATATTAATTCATAAGCTTTAATTATTCCTGGAGCGTTTAGAGAACTAATAATTTCGTATTCCTGGCGATAGCGGTGAAGCGTTTCTAAAGCAGAATGTTGCGCTCTGTTGATTTTGAGAGTTACGGAGATACCATCTCGTTCTCTAAAGCCTCTATAGATCTTAAAGTTAGCTGTTTCTGCGATTAATTTTAATTGACGATAGCCTGCTACAATCATTTTTATTAGTGAATCTCTATTTTCCTATAGTTCCCATTCACTAAACTAATTATTCAGCTATCTTCTAACAATTAATCTACCAATCTTTAACAGGTTAATTTTCTAGGATAAATTTTCTTACCCCTCAGTGGCAAATATGCAAATGCTTGCCAAGACTTGATAGATTACTTTGTTATTCTAAGTAAAAGTAAGCTACTAACTCCTGCATTTCGAAACCTGCAACTATTACCATTTTTAAGTTGTTACTTCTCGATTATCAAGTCAGGAGTTGCTTTTGAGCGTAGTTTCCGCTCGAATCCCCTTATTTTTTAGAACTTTGCTGTTACAAAATTGGAATGAGGTAACAGCTTGGGTTTATTAAAATTTTTGGTTGTGCCTTTAAAGTCACCTCGGATAAAATCATTAAGCTTTAGCTCTATTTCTTGAGTAGATAATGGTTTGGCAAAGAAATATCCTTGAGCCATTTCACAACCTAAAGTCTTTAATTTTTCTGCTTGTTCCGCAGTTTCAATTCCTTCGGCGATCGCATCCATACCAAGGGTATGAGCTAAGGTAATAATTGTTTTGACAATTTCTAAGTTTTCTCGATCGGTGTTAATTCCATCGATAAAAGAACGATCGATTTTTAGATTATCAATTGGCAAGCGATGTAAATAACTCAAACAAGAATAGCCAGTACCAAAGTCATCAATACTCAACTTTATTTTTCTTTTGCGGATTTCTGCAAAATTGTTTTGAATAACTTCTGCTGAATCGATTAAAACTCGCTCGGTAATCTCTAGCTTGATACAGCTAGGATCTAAACCAGTATCAGACAAAATCTCGTCTAACCTGGGAACAAAATCTATTTCTTGTAATTGTTGGCTGGCAACATTAATACTAATTTTTAGCTTATTTATCTCTGCCTTTTTACCTGACTGTTGTTGCCAGATGGCTAATTGTTGGCAGGCTTCTTTTAATACCCAGTTGCCTATAGGTACAACTAAACCCGTATCTTCGGCGATCGGAATAAATTTATTAGGAGAAATAAATCCTTTGGTAGGATGCTGCCAGCGAATTAAAGCTTCAAATCCCTCTAATTTGTTGTCTTGTAAAGAAACTATTGGCTGATAGTGTAGGTAAAATTCTTGTCTTTGTAATGCTTGACGCAGATCGTTTTCCAACTCCATGACTGTTAAAGTTTCCAGATACATAGAGCGATCGAAAACTTCATATTGACTTTTATTCTTAGATTTTGCTTGATACATCGCAATATCTGCATCTCGCAAAATTTGAGAGCTATTTTCGTATTGAGGCGAACTCAGAGTAATACCAATGCTAGTGCTTACAGCCAAAGAATTTCCTTCGAGGTTAAAAGGTCTTTGTAAATTTTTTAAAATACGTTCGACGATTACTATTGTATATTTCAGAGAGTTAATTTGTTCTAATAAAATAACAAACTCATCACCACCAAGACGAGCAACAGTATCTAAATTGCGAACATTTTCTTGTAATAAACTGGCAAACGCAATTAATAATCTATCCCCAATATTATGCCCCAGAGTGTCGTTAACATTTTTGAAACGATTCAAATCTAAAAATAGTACTGCAAAACCATAGTCTGGGTTTCGCTTCATACGCTCGATGGCATGATTTATTCTTTCCATTAAAAAGCTACGGTTAGGCAAACCAGTTAGACTATCATGTAGTGCTTCGTGTGCTAATTTTCGTTCTGCTTCGCGCCTAGCCGTAATTTCTTGTTGTAATTTATAGTTAACCTCTTGTAGTTCATAGGTTCGGTGTTGTTCCTTAAAAACTTGCTCCTGTAGTTGCCGATTTAATTCACGTATTTCTACACTGGCAGATTGAAGGGCAAGTTGATTTTGTACTCGAATTAGCACCTCTTCCATTTGAAATGGTTTGATTATATAATCTATTGCCCCTAGTTTAAAGCCCTTAATTTTGCTCTCAATACTGTTTTCTGCACTAAGAAAAATTACAGGTATATTGCACGTTTCTGGTTTTAGCTTGAGTTTTTGACATATTTCATAGCCATCCATCTCGGGCATTTGAATATCTAGTAAAACCAGATCGGGAATCTTGTCTGATATTGATTTTAAAGCTGCTTTGCCACTTTTAGCACAGCGAACTTCATACCCTTGTTGACGAAGCATGTCTGATAATAGTCTTAAGTTATCTATTACGTCGTCGATGACTAAAATGTACTTTTCTCGGGTAGGGGACGTAGATTTATTCATTATATTTGTATTTAAATATGTTGATTAATTTAGGTCAAATAGTTTTTTCCGTATTATTACTAACTATTGTTTGCGAGCTATTTATCGGCATTCTAATTTTTGAGATGATAAGCTATTAATTATATTAATTATTTGACTCAACTGACAGTGACTGAGATCGAAGAACTAAAATATACTTCTTACGCCAATCTTTATTACCAACTTCAGCAATGGTTAACAGAGAAAAGAGAAGTATTAAAGGTAGTTATAGACTACAAAACTTTCCTTGTTCTTTAAGAGGTTATTTATCAACAAAAAATTAAAGTTTTGCGATTGTACGAGCGGAGCGGTGGTTATAATCTTGAAGACTCTTATGCTGTAGTCATTCCTAAAAGAAACCAGAGGTATGAGTCACTGAGATTGAATTAGCTTTAACCTTACTAACAACGTCGCCATATGCGGCGGCTCCTCTAACTACTAACCACTAACAACAAGCTAGTTGACCATACGGAAATTAATTGGAATGACTATAATTCTCCACAAATAATTAATTTAATTTTATTAATAGCGGTCGTTTACACGATTTCTTGCTTACAAGGTACAAAACTTAAAACAACTAGACAAACAATTACGAGAAAAAGATTTAATTACTTTTAACCCGTTGAGAGATAGTTTTAATTGGCAAAGAAAGAAGCAGCAATACGGGAATAATTTCCAAGCGTCCCATCCACATTAGAACGATGAGAACCAACTTACCCAACCAGGGTAGATCGGGATGGGTAATACCTGTAGATAAGCCAACGCTACCTAAAGCCGAAGCAGTTTCAAAAATAGTATCGCTAAGAGTATATTGCGGTAGCTGCAACTGCGATAAAATCAACACGCCGATCGCCAAAAAAACCATCCATAAAAAGGCAATAACAGCCGCAGCTTCTATACGACGATTTGCTTCTGCTTCTTTGACAATTTCCCCGTCAAGTCGATAGCGCATCATTTCGTGAGGTAACAAAGCAATCAGGCGAAAACGCCAAATAACAGCTTTAAACAAAAACACAAAGCGGTTTAGCTTAATTCCTCCAGTCGTCGAACCTGCCGCACCACCGATAATCATCGCGATCGCCATTAATAACTTTGCTCCTTCGTTCCAGGGTTTGATTTGTACCGTATTAAAACCAGTGGTGGTCAAAGCAGAAACCCATTGAAAGATCGTGTCTAACAGACTGGTTGGAGCATTAGCTAAATAATTTAAAAACCACAAACCTACTATTCCCAACACCAGTAAAATCCATAAAGCTTGATGTTGGTTATCCTCTACCAAGGCTTTCCAGCGACGTTTGTATATTAGTTTGTAGTGTATAGGAAAACTAATTGCCCCCAAAATCATTACTACCATCGTGGCAATTTTGACAGCAGCACCATAAGCACCAATACTGTCGTCGCGAATGCTAAAGCCACCTGTAGAAATAGCAGTAAAAGAATGATTGAGTGCCGACCACCAGGACATGCCCGCAATTCGCAATAAAAATATGGCAAAAACAGTATAAAGCAGGTAAATCCACCAAATATACCTAACTGTAGTCCCAACAGTTAGACCAATTCTCTTTTGTCTGGCTTCGGCATTGTAAAGCTGATAGGGATTGGTGCTTGGTTCTAGTACGGAAATAACCAAAACAATTACGCCCACGCCGCCTACCCACTGCATTAGCGATCGCCACCACTGGATACTACGTGGTAGTTCATCGTAGTGTAGTGCCATTGACAAACCAGCACTGGTAAATCCTGCCATTCCTTCAAAAATAGCGTTCCAAGGGTTGCTAAACCGCAGTATGGTAGCCGAAGTTCCTGGTGCGATCGACAGTTCGTTGGCGATCGCTACTAGAGGTATAGCAGCAAATAAGGGTAAAATCAGCCAGCCGAGAGCCGCCGTGATCATGGCGTAGGGTGTACGACTAGCATTTGCAGAGCAACAGCAACGGTAGAGTATTTGTCCAGTTGCTAAAGAAGCGATCGCACAGATAACAAAAGGACGTACGGCATAGGTTTCGCCCCACGCCAGACAAACAGGCAGCGAAATTAATGCCATTACTCCTGGGATGTGCAAAAATAAACCGAGATCGCGCAGAATTGTTTTAACAGCTGGATTCATTTTGCATCATCTTGGCGATCGCCACCAACAAAACTGTAAAGCTTTTTGGCAATTATCATTTCTGGATCGGTCAAAACCCGAACGCCAAGTTTTTCAAACATCTGTTTGTGTTCGCGATTTTGCACCATAGCAACTAGATGTTTGACATCCCGTTCTTTTCCCAACAGCATTGCCATTAGATTAACCGAGTCGTCTTCTGTAGTGGCAATAATAGCATCGGCACGCTTTGCCTCTGCTTCATCTAAAATATCTCCTTGAGAGATATCGGCATTTAATACTTTTACATCGTACTGTTGCAAAATAGTCCGAGCGCGAGATTTATTTTTTTCAATTACTGTAACTCGGTGTCCTTCTTCTACTGCTATAGAAACAAAATAGCGGGCAACTGCGGCTCCGCCAACAATAATAAAATACACAAATTTTTCTTAAATCGACAGGATACTGTTGTTTATGTAAATATCGTACATATACATAATTGAATTTTCTATGTGGCTATGGGTATATAAAACAAATGTATTAATTATTGATGTTTTATAGTTATTTCCACAAAGAACTATTATTCTTTTTCAGTCTTGGCTTCGTATTCTTGCCTGTGCTGTTCGGCAAGCTGCTGATATACAGGATTGTTTTTAGCCTCTTGCCATTTGGCTTTGAATATTTCTGCCGATTTAGCTTTAATTGGATCGGGATCGTTGGGTAAGATTTCTTTTCTGGCGGCTTTTTCTGCCTGTTTTGATTCGGCTTTTTGAGGATTGCTGCGGTACTTTTTGCCGCTTTTGTGATTGGCATAACGGCGCGATCGCGTGTAGCCCATTTGCAAAAATTTTCTTGCCATATCCGCGCCGACAAAATCTTCTTTTTCTAAATATTCTAAAAATAGCTGATAGATTTTTTCGCTTGACTCGGTAGCAATTTCAGGATTTTTAAACCGCCAGTGCGGTAATATTTCTGACTTATAGGGCTCTACTAATAATACTCCCTGTTCCCCTTTTCCAATGCTATATAAATCGGGGCGATCGCGAAAATCTATATTTTTATAGTCTAATGAGTAATCAAACACGCTCGATAAAATAATTTAACTATTCGGGGCGATCGCGAAAAATTCTCTGTTTGTAGTCTAACGAAGTAAATTTGGCAACAGCTATGAGTAATATAGCCCTAGTTGTTATTCGATGGAAACCAACGCCAATCTAACGACGAAGTATAATTATTCTCTGCTTTAAAACTACAAACTACAAACTACGCACTCCTAATTCATGCAACTAATAAGTTCGCTGAGCAGTCGCAATACGCGAAACAACACTAGTAACCAATACCAACAACACCAAAATAAACGCCGCTGCCCAGGCTAACTCCTGTTGATTTTGAAAAGGAACGATCGCAAAATTATAAACCAATACCGACAAAGATGCGGTAGGTTCTACCAAAAGATTATCCCAATTAGGCCAAAATTGAGTAAATAAAGCCGTAAATAGTAAAGGTGCTGTTTCTCCTGCCGCTCTCGCTACCGCTAGAGTTATTCCTGTAATAATTGCAGGTATGGCTGCGGGCAACACTACTTTAAGAATGGTTTGATATTTGTTTGCGCCCACACCCACTGCTGCCTGACGAACATCTTGCGGTACGAGTTTTAAAGATTCGTCAGTGGTACGAACGATAATTGGCAGCATTAAAATTGCCAGGGCAAATCCTCCAGCCCAAGCCGAATAAGCTTTGGTAGTTAAAACAATTACACCATAGGCAAACACCCCAATAATAATTGAAGGAACGCCGCTCAAAACATTGGTAGCAAAACGAATCCATTCTGCAAGTTTACCGCTGCTAAATTCAGATAGATAAATTGCTGCCATGATGCCAATAGGAACGCTGATTAAGCCGCCAATTCCCACCATAATTATGGTACCAACCACAGCATTACCAAAACCGCCGCCGTCTACTAGTGGTGGTGGTGGTAGTTCGGTAAATACTGAGGGACGTAGTGACGCAACTCCCTTAGTTAACAGGTAAGCCAAAATAATAAATAGAGGTATTAATGCTAGCACTGTAAATAGCCCGGCAATAAAACTCATAATCAAGCCAAACAGAGTGCGAGGAGATTTTGGATTGCGCTTGAGACTAGCAGGATTGAAACTGGATTTTGAATCGATAAATTCGGTTGTCATAATTTTCTAAAAATAATCATTCTTTATTTAAATTCTTTGTAGTCTAGTGACTATCAACTGCGCCAAAACGTTAACTACTAAAGTAATTACAAACAGAATCAAGGCTGCATACATCAATGCCGATACCTGTAAGCCGCTGGCTTCGGCAAACTGATTGGCGAGTAGAGAAGAAACGGTATTAGAAGGCTCGAAAACCGATACGCTGACTCTGTTAGAGTTACCAATTAGCATCGTTACCGCCATGGTTTCTCCCAAGGCGCGTCCGAGTGCCAGCATAATGCCGCCAATAATGCCAGAAGATGCCGCAGGAATAATAATTTTGAGGATTGCTTCCCAACGAGTTGCACCCAAGCCAACTGCTGCCTGACGCAAACCAATATCGACGTTAATAATTGCATCGCGAGCGATCGCAGTTATGGTTGGTAAAATCATTACTGATAAAATCAGTGCCGCAGGTAACATCCCTGGACCTCTTAAGGGACTAATATTTTTTAGGAAAGGAATCAAGACAAAAATACCCCATAAACCATAAACCACGCTAGGGACGGCTGCTAACAACTCGACTAAAAACACGATTACCCGTTGAAATTTGGGGGATAAATAGTCTTCGCTCAGGAAAATTGCCACTCCCAAGCCGATGGGAACGGAAATCAATAGCGCGATCGCCGAACTGACAATCGTACCGTATATTGCAGGCCAAACTCCATACTGTTGATTAACTGGATTCCAACTGCTGCTAAACAAAAATCTCCAGCCAAATTCACTTATTGCAGGCATAGCTTGTAAAAAAACCTGAATGGTAATCCAGATTAAAATTCCTGCCACTGCCAGAGCAAATATTTGTGCCGCTCGATAAAAAGTACTGTCTAAAGACCTCTCCATCATAGGAGTGCGTCCAATTTTTCTATTATTATTCATAGAATTGTGTAATATTCAAAAATTTATTATTTTAACTTTAATTTTTTTAGCTATGAGTAAGTATTTACACTACTCAGATTAAGTATAGGTTAACGACAGCGAGCTTACATAAAACTCGATCGCCTTAAAAAAACTAAATCTTACTTAACTGTAACTTTAATAACGAGCCTGTTTCTTATCAATTTCCTTACTTAAGAAGGATGTCAGCATAGAAAAATTGTTTTGCAATATACACATAAAACCTTAAAAAACATAAAAATCAGGAAACAGCATATTTATGACCTTATTGTCAAAAACCGAACTAGAAAATTTGTTGTCAGAAACTAGTGAACCTTGCATCAGTATCTATATGCCAGCCGAAAAAGCTGGTGCCGAAACTCGCCAAAATCCTATTCGCTTCAAAAATTTGATAAGTGAGGCAGAACAGCAATTAGACGATTTGGAAATGCGATCGGATGATGCTAACAACATCTTGCAAGAAGCTAAAGAGACAATAAATAACTACGATTTTTGGCAACATCAAGATGAAGGTTTGGCGGTGTTTATCGCACCCAACAATTTACGCTACTATCGTTTACCTTATAATTTTGAAGAACTTGTAGTAGTAAGCGATCGCCCACACCTCAAACCGCTACTACCCGTAATTACCAGAAACAGTAGATTTTACCTGTTGGCATTAGCTCAAAATCAAGTTAAGCTCTTTCAGGGCAATCACTACAGCATTAAAGAAATAGACTTACCCGCAGGCGTACCCGACAGTATAGAAGAAGCTTTAAAATACGACGATCCTGAAAAACAGATACAGTATCATAGCGGTGGCGGTAGTGGCAATAGTCCTACGTATCATGGTCAGGGTGTAGGCACGACTGAAGATAAAGAAGGAATTCGACGTTTTCTGATCGCAGTCGAACGAGGAATGCAAAATTTACTCAACGATGCCAAAGTTCCTTTAGTTCTAGCTGGTGCTAATTTTCTCTTGCCTATCTATCATGAAACGAATTCCTATAATAATTTGTTAGAAGCAGGAATAGAAGGCAACCCAGAAAATACTTCACCAGAAGACTTGCATCAGCAGGCGTGGTCAATTATCGAACCACATTTACAACAAGAACGCGACGATGCGATCGCGCAATTTAACGAATCACTTGCTGCCGATCGAGCAGGTACAGAGATAGAAAAAATCTTGCCTGCTGCCTATAACGGACAGGTAGACACTATCTTTATCGCTGCTAATGCTCAAAAGTGGGGGAAATTCGATCCCCAGGCAAATAAAATTGAATTTGTAGAAGAACCTGGAGATGGCGCGATCGATTTACTAGACTATGCAGCGATGCGTACTTTTTTACAGGGTGGCGATGTCTATATTTTAGAACTAGAGGAGATGCCAGAAAAGAGTCCCATAGTAGCAACTTTCCGCTATCCCGTTTACGATGCTCAAACTAGTAAAGTAGCGGAAGTTTAACTCGCTACGCGATTAAAAAAAGGAAGAAGAATAAAAAACTTCTTCCTCCTTCTTTCCTACTTCTTCCTTCGTCTAATTTTTGCGTTTTTTCAATTCTTGTAAACCTTTTTTAGCACCAAAAATTCCCGATACTAAAACGATACCCATACCAGGAGAAAATTCAAAGGGAACCTGAGCACTAACTGCTTCTGTCTGCCAACCTACATCGGCTAACCCTGCATAATCAAGATCGGTAAATACTTTGCGCTGACCGAGATTATTTACACTATTAATAGTCGGATCCATTGCTGCTTCTTGAGACGCACCATTGACGTAACTTTGCGTTCCCTCTGCCCAATGTCCACCATCTGAAGTAAGAGGAACATTACTACCATAAGTTTGCACGGATTTAGGTCCAATAAATTCAGTTCCAGAAACATTAGTAGTCCAAGAAGAAGTGGTACCAACCCCCATAAGATGACCAATTTCGTGAATTGCTACCGATAAAAAATCGTATTCATATTCTTCAAGAGGATCTTCAAAGTTGTCGTTCCAAGACCAACCACTAGTTAAATTATTATCAAAACTAATCGAGCCTCCCCAAGTACCAAAATCAGTAGGTGTTGTTTCAAGAGCACCAGTTTGACCTCTTGCTTTTACTGTATTAACAAAGTCGCCCAATCCACTAGCACCAAATCCACCAGGCCCTCCTTGTCCTAAGCTACTAAGGTTCTTTGCGCCAACATAAATTTTTAATGTATCTTCAGCAACGGTTAAATTGTCTATAGTTTGAGTAAAATCATTTACACTAGGATGATCGAAATTTGCTGTCCAAGTGTTAATAATTTCTTCGTAAATTGGATTTCCTTCCCCATCCACTTCCCCTGTATCATAATAAGCTCCCGTAGCTCCTATATCCGTTAGATTGCTATCTTCGTCGGTTATTGCGTCTAAATTGTCCGTTAGAGGTTCAAAATAAGTAGCAGCTTCTTCTAAGGTAGCTTTGCGCGTATCGTTGAAAAAGTCATTTGTATCATACGTATAATCGAACTTTAAATTTATTGCCTGAACTCGCTGTGCTTGACCAACAATAATACTAGTTAAAGAAGCTGCCAAACCATAACTAGCAAGTTTTCTAAGAGAATAATATTTTCGCATCATAACTAGTTTTTCTAATATTTAAATTTTTTCGACGGAAATTTAATTAAGAGCTTTTAGCTAAATAATTTATCTATCGCCATCAGATAACTAAATATCGTAACTTGCCTCTTAGAGTAATAGTCATGGGTACGATCGCGGAAAATTTATTAAACTTTATTATTCTATCTAATTGCTTTCACCAAACTAAAAATAAACTTCAATTTTTTAGTAAATTATTTATTCGATCTAAATATTTTTGTCTAATGTTTAACAGTATAAGTACTGAATATCAGTAAAAAGACTTATAGCAATCCTAAATGATTCATGAAAAAATTTCTGCTGCCTTTTGCCTTTTGCCTTTCTTTATTGTTTAGTTCAAAAATAAAATAGGAACGCTATATATTAAGTTAACGAGTTCTTTTACGCCTGCGGCTAGACTGCTTTTGTCTAATGGCGATTGTAACCAGGGTAATTACGGTTATGGGAATTACAAAAGCCAGCATGACAATTCTGTACACTGGCAAGCCTTCATAATTGGTGGCATCCATAACTAAATAACCAATGTATGCAAGGTAATAAAGGATAAATAATAAACCCTCCCAGCGATCGAGCCGATAGCCAGAATAGAAGATGGGCAAACAAGCAAAGGATACCGCGATCGCCACAGGAGCATTGACTTCAATTACCGTTTCTGCAACTTCAATGCCATTGGGTGCAACTATGCCTGCTACTCCTAAAACTGCCAGAATATTAAAAATATTGCTGCCTAAAACATTACCTACAGCAATATCTCGTTCGCCACGAAAACTAGCCATCACTGAGGTAGCTAGTTCTGGTAGAGACGTGCCAAAAGAGATAATTGTCAAGCCAATTACTAATTCGCTAACTCCAAAATCTCTAGCGATGCTAGTAGCCGAGTCTACTAACAAACGAGACCCAAATACCAATAACGCCGAGCCACCAATAATATAAGCTAAATTTTTCAACCAGGTAAAAATAGAATTATCGCTAGGCAAACCATATTCGCGGGTAAATTCGTCTGCTTCTAAATCTTTTTGTTTGCGACTCTGGTAAATTAACGAAAAAGTGTAGAGTAAAGCACCAATAAACAAAATAATACCGTCCATTCTGCCAAGCTCACCATCAAGCCCAAACAGAAGTAATAAAACTGTCACCCCGATCATAATCGGTACATCAGAACGAATTACCTGTCGGTTAACTATGAGAGGTGCTACTAAAGCAGACAAGCCGAGAATCAATAAAATGTTACAAATATTACTGCCTAGAGCATTACCGATCGCAATATCTGATTGCCCTGCAAAACTAGCAATAATACTTACTGCCATTTCTGGCGCACTCGTACCATAAGCAACGATAGTTAGTCCAATTATTAGGGGAGGGATTCGCAAGATTATTGCCAGTCTCGATGCTCCTTTAACTAAAAATTCCGCACCGAATACTAACAGTACAAATCCACATACTAATAATAAAATCGTTGTCAGATTCATAAAAACGTAGAACAAGGGTTTAATTGATATTATCAGGCTATAGAATTAGAAAGTAGGAAGCAGGAAGTAGAAAGTATAGAAGAGGCAACAGGCAAAAGGGAAGTAGAGAGTAATAAGTAATAAATATATTATTTTGACGTGCTACTCGCTACTCTAAAAGCTTCCTCTACTACTAGAATAATTTTTAGAACTAACATTTAACTAGACTGCTGATAGTAATTTAAGTTCTACCGTGAAAATTTTAGTATTAAATCCTGGTTCTAGCACTCAAAAAAGCTGTCTCTATCAGCTACAAGATGAGCTACCAACAACACCGCCCAAACCAATGTGGGAAGGAAAAATCGATTGGTCTGGTGATGATTCGGGAGGGAAGTTAGAAATTGAAACCGATAGGACTAACAAAGAGATCGAGCTAGAGTCGAGAGACGAGCTTGAAGCGATCGCCCAAATGTTGGATACTCTAACTCAGGGAGATACCAAAGTTATTAACACTCTGACAGAAATAGATGTAGTCGGACATCGAGTAGTTCATGGTGGTGCAGACTATTCCCAAGCTACCAGAATTACTCCCGAAGTTAAAGAAGCGATCGCGCAGCTAATTCCCCTCGCACCAGAACACAACCCCGCACATTTAAAAGGAATTGAAGCGATAGAAGCCAAACTAGGTGATATTCCTCAAGTAGCAGTATTCGACACGGCATTTCACTCTCAGATGCCCTTAAAAGCCAAAGTTTATCCCCTGCCCTATAAATTTTACGAACGAGGCATTCGCCGCTATGGCTTTCACGGCACCAGCCATCGCTACTGCGGTCATCGGGCAGCACAAATACTTAATAAGCCTTTGGAAGAACTAAAAATTATTACCTGTCATTTGGGTAATGGTTGTTCTCTAGCCGCAATTGCCAACGGAGTCAGTATCGATACCACAATGGGTTTTACTCCCCTAGAAGGCTTGATGATGGGTACTCGTAGCGGCTCGATCGATCCTGCAATTTTGATTTATTTGATGCAGAAAGAAGATTACGATCGCGATCGCCTCAATACCTTGTTAAATAAAGAATCGGGTTTAAAAGGGGTATCGGGAATTTCTAACGATTTGCGCCAAATTTTCAAGGCAATTGACGAAAATAACGAGCGAGCTGAATTAGCCGTCGATGTCTATATTCACTACCTACGTAAGGGGATTGCGGCAATGGCTGCCTCTCTGCAAGGTTTGGATGTATTGGTGTTTACGGCAGGAGTCGGAGAACATCAGGTATTAATAAGAGAGAAAGCCTGTCATGGTTTTGAATATATGGGTTTGAAGCTGAATAAAGCTAAAAATAAAGAGGAAATTATGGAGGAAGATATGGCTGCCTGTGATTCAAAAGTACGGATCTTAACTATACCGACTAACGAAGATTGGGCGATCGCTTCTGAATGTTGGCAGCTTTTCCAACAGAAGCGATCTTAGAATTATCTCTTAGCGAATCTGCGAGGAAACTGCCTCCGAAAGAGCGGGAATTTCAGCATAAGAACCCCGTGCTGATTGAATAATGCCATAGAAACTGATAACTACAGTACCAATAAAAATGGTGTTGTTAAGAGTTTCGGTTATCAAACTTTGTCCGCCAAAACCAGAACTCAAAATATTCATAATCAAGCTACAGACAATCAAGATAATATCCAGCATGATTACCTGCATGGTATTAAAGCGAATGAAATAGTCAATATTGGAATTTCTAACTACTGCAAACCATAAAGCAAAGAAAATTATCAATCCTGCAAATGGCAAAGTATAGTAAATGGTAAGTAAAGGAGCAATAGGAGTGTAAATAATTCCTAAGAAAGGAAATTGTTTTAATAACAATAATCCAAAAGGTAAAGCATAGATTAAAGGAAGTATATACACAAGTGCCGCAAAAAAGCGACCTTTTGCATCAGTTTCGGGATTTGCCATAGTGTTTTTATAAAGTCAAGATACATTTTTAGTTTATCGTTAAAAATAAGGAAACAGTAACGACTAAAGCTATATTTAAGAGTTATGAATAACCTTCGCGATCGCTAAGTGTAATATTCAGACGAGCCAAACTTAGAACTTTTTTTTTGCCAAGCTAGTTAAACAAGAATGATGAAACTAGACCGCCGTACCAAAATCGTGGCAACAATTGGACCTGCTAGTAGTTCGCCTGAAATAATTAGATCGATGGTGTTAGCGGGAATGAATGTTGCCAGACTTAATTTTTCTCACGGTAGCTACGAAGAGCATGCCAAAATGGTATCTTTATTGCGATCGGTATCGGTAGAATTAAAAACTTCAATTACTATTCTCCAAGACTTACAAGGTCCAAAAATTCGTGTCGCTCAGTTACCACATGGTTCTATGTTTTTACAGGAGGGAACGAAAGTAACTTTAGTTTCTCTAGAGGAATACGACGAACAACCAGATACCATCGCGATCGATTATCCCTTTTTAGCAAAGGAAGCAGAACCTGAAGCTCAGATTCTGCTAGATGATGGGTTACTAGAGTTGGTAGTAGAGTCAGTAGAAGATAACAAAGTAGTCTGTCAGGTAGTTGAAGGAGGTATTCTCAAAAGCCGTAAAGGAGTCAATCTTCCTGGATTAAATCTGAGTCTGCCCTCAATGACCGAGAAAGATAAACGAGATTTGGAATTTGGTTTATCTCAAGATATAGACTGGATATCATTGAGCTTTGTGCGTCGGGGAGAAGATATTCGCATCCTCAAGCAATTTTTAGCTACTAAAGGCAGAAGCGATATACCCGTGATGGCAAAAATTGAAAAGCCCCAGGCGATCGCTAATTTAGCAGAAATTTTGACTGAATGCGATGGTTTGATGGTGGCGCGAGGCGACTTGGGCGTAGAAATGAGTCCCGAAAAAGTGCCTGCTCTACAAAAAGATATAATTCGTAACTGTAATCTTAGAAACATCCCCGTGATTACTGCTACTCAAATGCTAGACAGCATGATTGACAATCCTCGTCCTACTCGCGCTGAAGCTAGTGATGTTGCTAATGCAATTGTTGATGGTACGGATGCAGTAATGCTTTCTGGAGAATCAGCCGTTGGTAAATATCCCGTTAAAGCCGTACGGATGCTAGCAAAAATTGCCGCCAGTATCGAACCAAAATTTGATTATGTCAACAATCCACCTGCCCAATCTGACGAAACTCATGCCCTCAGCGAAGCACTCAACGCGATCGATAAAACCCTCAAGTTACGCTGTATCGCAACTTTTACTACTACGGGCTATACAGCTTTAATCGCTTCTGGAGAGCGACCTAGAGTTCCTGTCGTTGCTTTTACACCAAATATCAAGGTCTATCATCGCCTTAACTTAATTTGGGGTATCGAACCAATTCATGTCGAACATCAGACAGAAACTTTTGAACAGCTAGTCCAATTAACTGAAACCCAGTTGCGCGAGCGCAATTTGGCTACAACAGGCGATCTCGTTTTAATTATGGGTGGCATTCCCACCAGAAAACCTAAAGGTACAAATTTTCTTAAAATTCATACAATCGGCGATTCACCAATGAGCAATTAACATTCTGGCAGCTAAACTCTTATTGTTCACTGTTCATTGATGAACGAGATTATCTTGTGAAATGTAATTAATAGCCTCATCTGGAAGGCATTGTGTAGATCTACTATGAATGACTCCTTCCCAGATAACTCCGTTTAAATTTGCGCCACAAAAATATGCTCCAGTTACATTAGCATTGCTAAAGTTAGCATTACTCAAATCTGAATTTTTAAAGTTCGCACTTCTCAAATTAGCATTTTGAAAATTAGCATTACTCAAATCTGAGTCACTAAAATTAGCATTAAGTAAATTAGCCCTTTGTAAATCTGCATCTCTTAGATTGCCACTTTTAATACTAGTTTCATTAAGGTTGCACTCAACACATTCATGAGTCAGTTTAAAATTTGATAGTTCTCGTTCGTCAGCACTAAGTACAGGAATTGTTGCTCCAAAAACAAATAAACATGTCGCTGCACTTAATAATTTAAAATTCATGAAAATAAAAAAAGATTTTTATCGATCTGTTATTATCATTGTTACTAGTGTTAGTAGTTTTATATGCAACTTTTGTAGGATTTTATAAAAATATAATCTTTTTGATACAAAATCTTTAATACTATTTTATAATCAGTCTTTTTTTAATCCGATCCGTAAAATATGCAGTTAAAATGAAGGCATCATTTTATAAGCTTTAACCAGACAACACAGCCATTTATTTTCTATTAAAGTTTTAATATAGTAGCATTTGTGAAAATAAATGTTGCGATCGCGTCATTTTTGTTATTCAGTTATGAATTTATTAAAAATATTAATTTTAGCAACAGTTGTTTTGTCGGTAATAACTGGAGTTTTATTCGCAACTATAGCTTTATTTTAAAGAAAAAATATACGACAAAGTATTAATATATTTCTATTTCTTTATTTTTTTTGGAGGACTTTTGGGAGATCTGCTTGGAGCGGTAGCTGGCCCGCTTGTTGCATGCATTATTTATATTATTACTTCTGGAAAACCAGATTTTATTTCTTATGATATTTACGCCATGTTGTATGTTTTTATAGGTTTTTTAGTATGTTTAATTGTCGGTATAGTTGTTGGTGCAGTAAAAAGTGGAATAGAGCGCTTAGATTAAGGTGGGTTGATTCCCACCTTTTAAAACCTAACTCAACCCTTCAATCAGTTGCTGCTTCGCCGCATCCAAAGCCTCATCTAATTTACTTGCATCCCTTCCGCCAGCCTGTGCCAAATTCGGTCTGCCACCGCCGCCACCACCGCAGATTTTGGCAATGCCACCGATGAATTTACCTGCCTGTAGTTTTTTCTCTTTGATAACTTGCTGACTAAAAGCAGCAACCAAACTTACTTTACTCTCAGCAGGAATTGAACCTAAAACTACGGTTGCTTCGCCCAATTTTTGCTGCAATCTTTCTGCAGCTGACTGTAAGGATTTAGCGTCTAGTTCGCCCATATTTGCCACTAAAACTTTATACTCGCCGACAGTTTCGGCTTGAGATAATAAACTATCAGACTTAGCGATCGCCAGTTCTTGTTTTGCCGCTTCTAATTCTTTTTGAGTAGCTTTTAGTTCGGCTTGCAAACTGTTAACACGATTGCTAATTTCTTCGGGTTTAATTTTAAAGCGATCGCTCAATTCTTTGACTACTTTGTCTCGTACATTTAAATAGTCTAAAATAGCCGCACCTGCAACAGCTTCAATCCTTCTGACACCAGAAGAAATACCCGTTTCCGAGATAATTTTAAATACGCCAATTTCGGCAGTATTATGCACGTGAGTACCGCCGCAAAGTTCCATCGACACCCCAGGGAAATCGATCACTCTCACATTGTCGGCATATTTCTCCCCAAACATAGCGATCGCCCCTTTAGCTTTGGCTTCTTCTAAAGGCATAATATTAACGTCGGCTTCGTGTGCCTCGGAGATCCAAGTATTAACTAAGTCTTCTACCTGCCGAATTTCTTCTGCTGTTAAGGCACGGGGACAGTTAAAATCAAATCTAAGGCGATCGAAGTCTACTAAAGAACCTGCTTGAGAAATAGAATCATCAACTATTTTCTTTAAAGCCGCTTGTAATAAGTGAGTTGCAGTATGATTGGCTTGGGCGCGACGACGACAGGCGCGATCGATAGTTGCGCTAACCGTATCACCTAAAGAGATAGTACCGCGATCGACCTTACCAAAGTGAACGAAGATATTTGCTTCTTTTTGCACATCTTCAACGCGAATTAAGACATCATCGCCAGAAAGATAGCCTTTATCGCCAATTTGTCCCCCAGACTCGGCATAGAAAGGAGTTTCATTGAGAACGATCTGAATTTCATCTCCTGCTTTAGCAAATTCTGCCTGTTCGCCATTGACAATAATTCCCGTAGCTACAGATTTGGCAGTTAGTTTGCTATAGCCTAAAAACTCGGTGGTACTGTCTTTTGCCAATTCACCCAAAGCATTTTTAGCCGTAAGATCTATAGTTTCATGGGCATCTTTAGAACGAAGTTTTTGTGACTCCATTTCTCGTTCAAAGCCTTCAACATCGACAGTTAAACCCTGTTCTTCGGCGATTTCTTCGGTAAGTTCTAAAGGGAAACCATAGGTGTCGTAAAGATCGAAAGCATCTTTACCAGAAATTTTGCTTTCCGAAAGATTGGCAGCCTTGGCAATAATTTCAGCCAGCAGCTTTTCACCTCTTTCTAATGTCTTTAAGAACTGTGATTCTTCTGTCTGTAGCTGGTTTTTTATAAACTCTTCTCGTTCTCTAACATTAGGATAAGCCGATTCCGATAACGCGATCGCAGTTTCAGCAACTTTATTGATAAAATTACCTTCAATACCAACTAATCTGCCATGACGCACTACGCGACGGATCAAGCGGCGCAAGATATATCCTCGACCTACATTAGAAGCAGTCACACCATCAGCAATTAGATGTGCTACAGCCCGAACATGGTCGCCAATTACTTTGAACGAGATTTTAGTTTTATCATCGGCTGTAGCATAATCTATACCTGCAATCTCAACCGCAGTTTTGATAATTGGAAAAATTAAATCGGTTTCATAATTATTAGGTACTTGTTGCAGGATTTGCGCCATCCTTTCCAAACCCAAACCCGTATCGATGTTTTGGTTTTCTAGCGGCGTACGATTTCCTGCTGCATCTTGATTAAACTGCATGAACACTAAGTTATAGAATTCGATAAACCTGCTGTCGTCTTCTAAGTCTATATTCTCATCTCCCAATTCTAGATGAAAATCATAGTACAATTCCGAACAGGGTCCACAAGGTCCAGTGACACCAGATTTCCAGTAATTATCTTCTTCTCCCATACGCTGAATGCGATGTTCGGGAATACCTATTTTGTCACGCCAAATAGCAAAAGCTTCATCGTCATCTTTAAATACGCTGGGAATAATACGTTCTGGAGGCAGCTTATAAACTTGGGTAGACAGTTCCCACGCCCATTCTATAGCCTGTTCTTTAAAATAATCGCCAAAGCTAAAATTACCCAACATTTCAAAAAAGGTATGATGTCTGGCGGTACGTCCAACATTTTCTATATCGTTGGTGCGGATACATTTTTGAGAAGTAGTAGCGCGTGGTTGAGGTGCTTTTTGCTGTCCTAAAAATATTGGTTTAAATGGTAGCATCCCCGCAATGGTTAGTAGTACCGTTGGATCTTCTGGTACTAGCGAAGCACTGGGTAAGATTTTGTGTTGTCTCTCCTCATAAAACTTGAGGAACTTATCGCGGATCTGGCTACCGCTTAGATATGTAAGAGAGTCAGCCATAGTAGTTTGTTTAATGCAATTCGGTTTATATGTTTATTCTTGCATTTTTGGTGATGTATGGGTCTGGCGCAATGACAAACGCCAATCAAAATATTTTAAATTTTTCTAAAAAAAATGATGATTTAAGAAAATATAAAGCCGAAAGACTATTTTTAAAAGCTTTGATAAAAGTTAACTCTATCTTATTGCGGCTATTATTTTGGCAAGAATACTATGTAGTAAGATATCCATCTTCAATATAATATATTTGATTATTTATTTATAAAAATGATAAGTTTCAAAAAAATATTTGGTTTTGTAAGTATTTTTCCTTTTATTATTACTAACTTTTTAATAGCTCCTTGTTTGGCAAATGAAACACCAATAGAAGAACAAAAGCTTTTACTCTGGAGAGTCGATCCAAAACCTGGAAGTCTTTATAGTACTTATATTTTGGGAACTTATCATATAGGCAAAAATTGTCAGTTGCAATCGCCAGCTTTTGAACACGCTTTTAGTGATGCTGAAACAGTAGTTTTTGAACTAGATTCAATACAAGATCCCGATTTACAACCGAAAATACAAGAGACTTTAAAAAAATTAATTTACGATCGAGGTATTCCTAACGATACTAGTGAAAGTTTGAAAGAAATTTTAGATCCTAAAACTTATGAGCTTCTGAAGCAGAAAACAGAAGCTTTTGAATTGCCTATCGAAAAAATTTCCTATTTAAAACCATGGGTTTTCATGTGGATGTATTGGTCAACTCAAATGTCACAGACAACTCAAACACAAACGGGATATAGCTCTGAATGTGGTTTAGATCCGATGATTGCCAAAAAATCTCAGTCTACAAACAAAACAATTACAGGTTTAGAGACTATAAACTATCAAATAGAAAAAATTATAGATTTATTTATTTCTATGGATTTAGAAACAACTCTAGCTGCTGTAAACTCAATAATTCAGTCAAAACCTGCTTATGAAGGATTACTAGATACTTCAGAATTAGACTTACTGATTAGTAATATAGATGCAGGAAATACAGAGCATATAGAGGCTTCTATTAATGATTGGTGTAAAAAAGATGCTAACACCTGCGAATCTTTATTATTTGCTAGAAATCGTAATTGGATACCAAAAATAGAACAATTTTTAAAATAAGAACAAGACAGTTTAGTGGTAGTTGGCGCAGGACATTTGGTAGGAGAACAAAGTATTATTCAATTATTAAAACAAAAAGGATACAAAATAAGAAGATTTCATAATGATTTTCGCTTGACGGAAGAATAAATATAAAAATTGATATTTTGGTAGAATAAGAAAATATAAATGTTTACAGCATTAATGAAAGCACGATCGCGCCATGATCTATAATTTTGATTATCGTGCAAAAAAAACAGTATTATCGGTAGGGGCGATACTCTTACGAGAAGGCTTACGCCAACGCGAATCGCCCCTACTACCATTTGGATGGATTATCGAAATGCAATTGGTCTTGATGCCAAGATAGGGGATTATTGATAATATATAGGCGAATGTTGTTTGGCGATCGCTCTTTACGAATATTGTCCATTTTATACTCTGAGATCGCTATAAATAGATAATCTACATTAGGATACGCGGTAACATCATCGAGTTCGATTAAATAAAAGAACGATCGCACTTAAATACGTACATGCGATCGCTCAATTTAAAATATATTCGATTGCTTATTAGAAACATTTGTTTATTTTCCCGACCAAGTCACCCAATGGTGAGAAGTATGTTCTTGTTTTCTTTCACCTTCATCCCAACTTAAGCGATTTAAATTAGTACCTTGAGTTTTTGCTACGGAAAGATCGGTGCCAGCAAGTTTAGCATCGGTCAGATCGGCATTAGTTAAGTCTGCACCACTCAGATCGGCATCTGTTAGATTGGCACTGCGTAAGTCTGCTTGTTGTAGATTAGCACAACGTAAATCTACGCCGCTTAAATCGGCACCTCTAAGATTGGTATTTTCTAAGTCGGCACCAATTAAGTTGGCTTCCGATAAATTTACACCTACCAAACTAGCATTATTCAGATCGGCATTGGTTAAGTTAGCCTGTTGCAAACAAGCACCGCTCAAATCTGTATTACTCAAGTCTGCTTCACTTAAATCTGCTTGTGTTAAATTAATTCGCGTAAGATTGACAGCTTTAAGATTAGCAGAGTGTAGATTTGCACCTTTAAAATCTAATATTCCGTATCTGTATTGACGAAGTAGTTGTGAAGTTTTCATAATCCCTCTGTTTATACTACTAATATCTCGCTTGCTTTTGTCAGACAAAAGTAGAATAATTCACTTTTTAGTAAGCTATTTACAGCAAAATAAAACCACAAAATTATTTTTTAGTTTTGTCCGAAATACAAAGTTAAAATCGATTACTTTATGCTCGGATATTCTACAAATAAAACTTGAGGTTTGTGTGAAGAACGGGAACGATGATTATCTTTACAAATTAAATTAATAGACATTTTGTCGTTCTGTTGCGCCAGCAGCATCTAAATTGTCTCGCTCTTCTTTAGTTCTACGGACGATTAATACCGAACAAGGTGCATAGTGGGTAACGTAATTACTAACGCTGCCAAGAAATATTTCTTTAAGTCCTTTTAAGCCTCGGCTACCGACTAAAATCAAATCTGCCGACCAGTTATCAGCTATTTCACAGATAGTTCGTCCTGGATTGCCAGTAAGTTGGGTGTATTCTGTTTTAACTCCTGCCGCTATTGCCTCTTCTGTCAAATTTTGTAAAAAATCGATTCCCCACTGTTTGTATTCTTCTAGTTTTTGTTGATAAAGCTCATAATTGCGGTCGTTTATCAGAGGATAATAAGCATAAGTTGGTAATATAGGGTAGCCTGCTTCGTCTTCAGTCAAAATATGCAACAGCATTAGTGAAGCTTCCATACTTTTGGCTAAAGAGACTGCTGTATTAAGGACAGATCGATCTCTTTCAGAAATATCTACGGCTACTAAAATTTTTTTGGTCATTTCCAATACCTCTGGTTATGCTCTCGCTTGGTAGCTCAATTTCGTTTATAAAAACATATACACAAATAACGATGTTTTGCTAACCAATTACAGATACTTGTCTGAGCTAATGTTTTTTTTATATAGGATTAAATTGAAGAACTTGTGAAGATATATAGTAAGTGTTGTATTGTAGAGTTTCCCTGAGAAGACAAAGCGATCGCCCTACTTTAGCTATAGAAAAAAACTATAGCTACCTTCAAAGCTATTGTCTATCGCGATCGCTTCAGAAAAATTATAATGACCCTACGAGATATAGAGTGTTTTAGGAGAAATAGTTATGGCGCGGATGTATTATGACGAAGATGCTAATTTAGATTTATTTAAAGATAAAACCGTGGCGATTATTGGTTATGGTTCCCAAGGACATGCCCACGCTCTCAACCTCAAAGATAGTGGCGTAAATGTAATCGTTGGCTTATATGCTGGTAGCAAGTCCAAACCTAAAGCTGAAGCAGCAGGATTGACAGTTAAAAACGTAGACGATGCCGCACGAACAGCAGATGTAATTATGATTCTGTTGCCCGATGAGGTACAGAAGCAGGTTTACACTAACGAAATTGCACCACACTTAACTCAAGGTAAGGCTTTAGCATTTGCTCACGGCTTTAATATACACTTTGGACAAATTGTTCCCCCCGAAACCGTAGATGTATTTATGGTTGCCCCTAAAGGACCTGGACATTTAGTCAGACGCACCTACGAACAAGGACAAGGTGTACCCTGTTTATTTGCTATCTATCAAGATGCTTCGGGACAGGCACGCGATCGCGCTATGGCTTATGCTAGAGGTATTGGTGGTACTCGCGCTGGGATTTTAGAAACTTCTTTTAGAGAAGAAACCGAAACCGATTTGTTTGGCGAACAGGCAGTTCTCTGCGGTGGTTTGAGTGCCTTAATTAAAACTGGTTTTGAAACTTTGATCGAGGCAGGTTATCAGCCAGAACTAGCTTATTTTGAATGTCTGCACGAAGTAAAGTTAATCGTCGATTTAATCGTTGAAGGTGGCTTGGAAAAAATGCGCGATAGTATTTCTAACACTGCCGAATATGGCGATTATACTCGCGGCAATCGTGTCGTTAACGAACAAACGCGCGCCGAAATGCGCCAAATTCTTAAAGAAATTCAGTCTGGTCAATTTGCCCGCGAATTTGTCTTAGAAAATCAGGCTGGCAAACCAGGATTTACCGCTATGCGCCGTCAAGAAGCCGCTCATCCTATTGAAGAAGTAGGTAAAGACGTACGCGCTCACTTTAGTTGGTTGAAACAAAAATAATACCTGTAGGGGCGATACTCTCGCGAGAAGGCTTACGCCAACGCGAATCGCCCCCTTTGTTTTTAACCAGAAGGCAACAACCGCCCGATAGTACGATTTTCAGGAACGAATGTAGCCTGCGCTACACGCTGAATATCTTTGGGAGTAATTTTTTCAAGCTTTTTCAACTCATCAAAAACATTGCGCCAACTTCCCGTTTTGGCTTCGTATTCGGCTAAAATGTTTGCCATTCCTAAATTAGAATCAAGACTGCGTAGCAAGCTAGCTTTTAGCTGCGTTTTTACTCGTTCTAATTCAACTGTCGTTACGGGTTCATTTTTTAGCCGTTCGATTTCCTCGTTGAGTGCTATTGCCACATCTTCAACGCTTTTATTAGGTGCAACTAAAGCGTATACTAAGAGTAGATTGGGGTATTTATTGCCTGGAAAACCAGCAAACCCTTCAGCCGAAAGAGCTACTTGTTTTTGTTCTACCAAAGATTGATAGAGTCTGGAAGTTCTGCCACTGCTGAGTAGTTCGCCAATAACTTCGTATACGGGATAGTCGGGATGAGTTAGGGCGGGTATGTGGTAGCCTTCTAGATACCAAGGTTGGGAAGGAAATTTGACAGTTACTTCTCTAGTTTCTTCCTGAGTCGGTTCCACTGCCGTTACGGGATTCGGTGCAGAGCTAGTTTTAAAGCGTCCAAAATAGACTTCGGCTAACTCTTTAACTCGCTCGGGATCGACATCACCTGCGATCGCAACAGTTAAATTATTAGGTGCGTAATAGGTATCGAAAAAGCGATCGACATCTTTTCTGGTTAAATTTAATAAGTCTTCTCGATAGCCAATTACAGGACGTTTGTAAGGGTGAGTTGTATAAGCCGCATCTAAAAAAGCTTCAATCATTTTACCAATTGGCGAATTATCGGTACGCATCCGTCTTTCTTCTAAAATCACCTGCTTTTCTTTATAAAATTCACGAAATACGGGTTCGAGAAATCTTTCCGACTCTAGAGACATCCAAAGCTCCAACTTGTTGGCAGGAAAGCTATAAAAATAACTAGTATAGTCAGCAGAAGTTGCTGCATTTAAACCGACACCACCTGCCGTATCGACAATTTTGCCATATTCATTTTGCTTGACATACTCGCTGGCGGCTGCCTGTGTTTCGATAAACTGTTGCGTTAGTTGCTCGATCTTGGCTGCGTCTTCCTTAGCTTCTGCTACCTCAATGCGAGCAAATAAACGATCTAACTTTTTAAGTAATTTCTTTTCTGCTTGATAATTAGTAGTACCAATTTCTTCAGTGCCTTTAAACGCCAAATGTTCCAAAAAGTGAGCCACTCCCGTTTTGCCATTTGGTTCGTCCACACCACCAACATCGGCATAGGTAACAAAAGAAACTACTGGCGCGTCGTGATTTTCTAAAACGATAAACTTCATACCGTTATCGAGAGTAAATTCACTAATGCGATCGATTACTCTTTCTAAATAGGGCTGAATCGAACTATTTTGTGGAGGTTTGGTTTCTCTAGCATAAGCATTACTAGAGAAACTCCAAAATAAAGCGATCGCCGCAATAAATATACAAATCTGCTTTTTCTGCCAAAAAACCATAATTAATTATGTTGTCAATAAAAATTATCGATAGATCCAATAAACCATAGCCTAACTAAAATGGTTGTCATTAAGATTTGATGACAATGTGTAAAGAAGCACCGAGATCGGGGTTTACTTGTAAGAGAATAAATCTACGCTCGACATAATCCGTCAGAGCGCGATTTACGCTCGTTATCATACTCAGTTGCTCGTTACCTTACTATTATGCAAGTTTTTTCTCAGCGTACCTGGAAAGAGGCACGAAAACCTGCAAATACTGAAGCAGACACTCGTACTCGCATTTTAAAAGCTGCGTTAGTATTATTTGCCCACAAAGGCTATGAAGGCACGACTACCAAAGACTTGGCACAGCGCGCAGGAGTAGCTGAAGGCACTTTATTTCGTCACTTTCCCAACAAAAAAGCAATTTTAATTGAAGTTGCCACTTCTGGATGGGTAGAAATTTTAACGGACTTGCTCACCGAATTAAGCGAAATGGGTAGCTATAAAGCGATATCGCAAGTCATGCGTCGTAGAATGTTTAATATGCGTAAAAATAGTAACTTATTAAGGGTTTGCTTTATCGAAGCTCAATACCATCCCGATTTAAGAGAACGCATTCAAACAGAAACGATCGCCAAAATGACCGATGTAGCCGAAGCCTTTTTTGAAACGGCGATGAATAAAGGAATTTATCGCCAAATGAACCCTAAAGTAGTGGCTCAAGTATTTTTAGGCATTTTTGCGATCGCGGGTTTCTCCAACCAAACCATTATCGAACCCGATGCTTCTCCCCAAGCACTTCAAGAAATGGCAGAAGGCATTTCTGATATCTTTTTAAATGGAGTTTTAGCGCGGGAAAAAGCAGTCGATAACTGATAATTGATAATTGATAATTGATAACTGAAAAAGCGTGACTATTGTTAGAAATACCAAAACTAAAGTTAAACGCCGTCGCAAAAATTTATGGTTTGAACGCTTGATGGCTTTTATTGCTGTCATCAACCTATTGTTAGTTATTTTTAACTTAACTTATATACCTTTAAGAGACTTTTGGTATTCGGGTCGAGTTAGTATTGGCGATATTAAAACTGCATATTTTGAATTAGAGGGAATTGAAGTAGATTTGCTTCCTCCTTCTATTTCGCAGTCGGTCACGCAATACGACCAGGTTAAAGGCATAGTTGCCAATCGCGATACAGAACAATACTTAGCTCTAGTAGAACGGTTAAAGCAAGAGTTAGCCCAAGGTAGTGAGGTTACTTCTAAAAATGTTACCAACATACTGGGAGATTTACGCCGTCGCAGCCTTGAGATTATTGACAGCGATCCCTTTGCTGAAGCTGGTAAATCGGGTATTCTCGAACAAATTAAAAACAGAATGCGCCAGCATCTTCCCAATACCAGTCAATCTGCCAAACAGGCTTTTTGGCAATTTTGGAGCGTTAATCATTTAGAAGGCAAAGTAGCCGAAGAACTAAGCTTTTTCGATACAGAAATTCAGCCATTATTTGCCAGAAACTACTACCGTTATCTCAGCGAAAATGGCGGCTATGTTGACTACTTCGGTTTTATAGATTTTCCGTTTGGGGTTATTTTTGGTTTAGAATTTTTAATTCGTACTTTGTTTATCAGTCGTCGTCGCACTGGAGTTAGTTGGCTTGATGCCATGCTGTGGCGATGGTACGATCTATTCTTTTTAATTCCTTTTTGGCGATGGTTGAGAATTATTCCCGTAACTATTCGTCTCAATCAAGCTAAAATTATTAATCTCGATGCTATTCAAAGACAAGCCAGTCAGGGTTTAGTGGCAGGAATTGCCGAAGACGTTACTGAAGTTGTATTTATTCGTTTAATCGGTCAAATACAAACTTCAATTCGTCAGGGAGATATTGCTAAAATTTTATCGCGATCGCCTGCAAATACCTATGTAGATATTAATAACACTAACGAACTTGCCGAAATTGTTAGAATTCTAGCTAAAGTAATTGCCGAAAGAGTCTTACCTGCCATTCAGCCCGAAGCAGAGACATTAATGCAATACAGTGTACAGAAGGCTTTAGAACAAAGTTCTGCCTATCGCGGTATTAAAAGGCTTCCAGGAGGAGAGAGAGCCGTAACCAACCTCAGTCAACAGTTGGTGTCCCAGACATATTCTGCTTTTAGTAGTGCGTTACAGGGAGTATTACAAGAAGACAAACAGTTCGAGCGTCTGTTAGACAGCTTACTTGTCAACATCAATAAAACTTTTACTTCCGAACTTCAAGCTCAAGCAAGTTTGGATAAAATTGAGTTTTTACTAATAGATCTACTCGAAGAAATTAAAATTAATTACGTCGAACGTCTCTCAGCCGAGGATGTGGAAGATATCTTGGAACAAACTAGAAGTATTCGTAAGATCGTGCAAAATTAGCGTCAATTCTGTTTATTAACTGAACTTGGCTTAAAATTATCCTAGTAATGAAAATCTTATTGCCTTTAATAAATGGATACCAAAGCTTTTAAACGTTCTCTACAAAAATCTGAAAACTATCACCGTCGCGGGTTTGGCAAAGAAGCAGAAATTGCGGGGGTAATGAATAGCGAGTATCAAAGTAGTTTAATTCAGACCATTCGCGATTCTTACTATAGACTAGAGCGAGGAGACGTAACTATCAGGCTGGCTGAAGCTTTTGGTTTTTGCTGGGGTGTAGAACGCGCTGTAGCTATGGCTTATGAAACGCGCCAGCATTTTCCCAACGAAAAGATTTGGATTACTAACGAAATTATTCATAACCCCTCAGTCAATCAACGTTTGCGGGATATGAACGTTGGCTTTATTGAAGTGGTAAACGGAGAAAAAGATTTTTCAGTAGTAGGTTCGGGTGATGTGGTCATTTTACCCGCTTTTGGGGCGAGCGTACAGGAAATGCAGTTGCTCGATCGCAAGGGTTGTAAGATCGTCGATACTACCTGTCCTTGGGTATCTAAAGTTTGGACTTCAGTAGAAAAACATAAAAAACGCAACTACACTTCGATCGTTCACGGTAAATACGCTCATGAAGAAACTATTGCCACTACTTCTTTTGCCGACTGCTATTTAGTAGTTTTAAATTTAGAGCAGGCAGAGTATGTCGCTAACTATATTCTGCATGGGGGAGATAAAGCCGAATTTTTAGCTAAATTTGCTAATGCACACTCTTCAGGCTTCGATCCCGACCGAGATTTGCAACAGGTAGGAATTGCCAATCAAACTACTATGCTTAAAAGCGAAACCGAGCAAATTGGAAAGTTATTCGAGCAGACCATGCTGAAGAAATATGGTCCTACCGAGTTAAACGAGCATTTTATGAGTTTTAATACTATCTGCGATGCTACTCAAGAAAGACAGGATGCGATTCTTAATTTAGTCAAAGAAGACTTAACTTTAATGTTAGTCATTGGCGGTTTTAATTCTTCTAACACCACCCATCTCCAAGAAATTGCGATCGAACACGGTATTACTTCTTATCATATCGACAGTGTAGATCGAATACTCGACCGCATCCATCTCGAACATAAGCCTTTAGGAAAAGAAATTGAAGTAGCACGCGACTGGTTGCCTGAAGGCAAAATTACTGTGGGAATTACTTCTGGGGCTTCAACACCAGATAGAGTAGTAGAGGAGGCAATTGAAAAAATATTCAAACTAAAGTCGCAAGTAGCTGTTAGTAGTTAGCAAGTACTTGTTAACTGATGTTACGCGCTCATCAATTTGTAATTAGCGGGTAGTGGTTAATAGTTATTGGTTAGTAGGTATTCAACTAATATAATAACAAACAACCAACAACCCCAATTTTCGGTACGTACTGCTTAAGGTCAGATATTAATTTGTCAAATGAGGCAGAACAACGGTAAAAGTAGTTCCTTGTCCTAATTGAGTTTCCATAGCGATCGCTCCACCATGTAAATCTACTGC